>JAYEFX010000084.1:0-2692 GCA_034658775.1 Campylobacterota bacterium | reverse complement strand
TTGAACCAAAATCAGATCTCTATTTTTTTGATACAACATTGTCGCAAAGGTATGTCTAAGCATATGTGCGCCATTTTTTTCTTTTCGTATTCCTGCACTTATTAATATCTTTTCAACAATACGACTTACGTATGCTTGTGTAAGTACGGCACCTTTATTGTTGCACAAAAATAAATTGGAATTGCATTGTTTTATATCTTGCCACTGCATAAGATCCTTTTTTATAATTGAGTGTTTAATCATCACCACACGTGGCTTATTCCCTTTACCGCGTACTTGTAATACAATCATATCTTCATCTTTAAACATATCTTTTTCTTGAAGATTGAGTACCTCGCTTACTCGAACCCCAGTATAAAGGATTATTTTAATAATCAATCGATTTCTAGCTGCGTATCTAGCACCAAAATCAAAGGTATCAATAGCATCAAGAAATCGTTTTACTTCATCTTTATGCATAAAGGAGGGCAGTTTAGTACCAGAGTTTCCCCTTAGACCACCCCAGTTTTTCAGCTCTATTCCAAAACGATACACATGACCATCGTGATCAATATTTTGTTTATCTATGTATGCAAAATATGTTGTTAAGCCTATTTTGTAATTCTTTTTTGTAGCATCAGACAATGTACTGGTTTGCGTTGCTAAAAAATCACTCAACAACTCTTCATCAATCTCTTTTAATGATGCTGCACCGTATTGTTGTAAAAAATAAAAAAGCTTCTCTAAAGGTATAAAATATACATGTATGGAATTAATACCTATATTTCGTACCTCTTTAATTGTGCTTTTTAAATTTTCCATGCAGTCATAACCAACAATAAGTTGTTGCAGTATCTGTGCTAGCCTGTGCTTATCACTCACTTTTGAGTTGGACAATGAAGTGATCTTATTTCGTATAAATCGACTTAGCCAAAATAAGTAACTCTTTTCAAAACTGTTTTCACAATCAATAGGATAACGCATCAGTAGCCTTTTAAATATATTTTAGTATTGGAAACTATAATTTCCAAACTATATTACAAATACCCTTTTAATAAGCTTATTGCAGTAAGCGCAAATTATATTTTTCTTTTTCCAGCAGCAAACTCCACCATGCATTGTGCTATATCATCAAGATGAACAATATCTTTAACTGCACCCGCTTTAATAGCCTGCTGAGGCATACCAAACACTACACAGCTTTCTTCATTTTGCGCTACAGTGTAAGCTCTATTGTTATGCATATCTTTCATAGCAATGGTTCCATCATCACCCATACCCGTCATCATAATAGCCATGGAATTACTTCCTACAGTATTGTTAACACTTCTAAACAAAACATCCACACTTGGTTTGTGTCGACTAACTTTTTCTACATCAAGAAGCTTTGTGACATATCCTGACCCACTTTTTTCAATTGTTAAATGCATATTACCAGGAGCTAAATATGCATGCCCTTTTTCAAGTTTTTGTCCTGAGGTAGCTTCATGAACCGTTATGCTTGAGCTGCTATTGAGACGCTGTGCAAATGATCGTGAAAAGCCGTAAGGGATGTGTTGAGTGATCACTATTGGAGGCAAGGATGCAGGCAAAGTTGAAAAAACTTTAATCAATGACTCCACACCACCCGTTGATGAGCCAATAGCAATCACCTTTGATCCACCAATCAACGCAGGTTTTGATGGTATTATGTCGTCTGGATGTATTTTTCGTTCAATTTCAGCCACATTATGACCCGTTTTTTTACTAATAACTTGCTTTTGAGCTTTTGGTTTTTTTAATGTGTATCTTTTTAATAAAAAAGTAAGATTGAGTAAAATATCTTTCACCCTATTTCCAAATTGAGGTATTGATTCACCTGTTTGCGGTTTTGGTATGTATCCTACTGCACCATCATCAAAAATATCACTGTCTTTGGCACCCTCACCCGATATAACAACCGCCGGCATTGGATGCAATCGCATCAAGTTTCGTAAAAATACAACTCCATCCATTTTAGGCATATTGATATCAATTGTTACGAGATCAGGTTCATACATTTTAATTTTCTCACGTGCATCAAATGCATCCATCGCATCGGCTATCACTTCAAATTCATCGATTCCATTAATAATATCTTTGAGAATACGTCTCATTGAAACTGAATCATCAACAACCAATACTGTATACATTTATTCCGTCCTTAAATATTGTACGCGATTCTAAAAAAGATCAATTTCCATCTGAGGTTCTTCTTCAGGTGCGCCACCAAACAGATCCACTCCACCTGAGTATTCTTTGATAACCGGTGCTTTGGTAATCTCTTTTTGCAATGCAACCTCTTCTGCTGCAATTTTACTGTCTGTATCGGATTTTTGAGTTACTTTGATAAATGTTTGAAACTCATCCGTTAATAAAATCAATCGACCATGTTCACCTCGAGTATGTTCGGATACAACTCTAAACCCCTCTGCTGTACAAAAATCTTTTGCAAACTCAACATTTCTAAATCCAATGGATTGTGTTGAAATGTTTAATTGCATAATATCTGCACCACCGGATATTTTAACTTTCATGTTTTCTTTCTTGCATCCCATTTTATACATCTCATTGATCATCGCTTCAACAGAATACAGACCATATTTCATGTCATCATTGGAATTTGAACTGTGGGGCAATAAGAAATGATTCATCCCTTTGACGCCTGCATTGTCATCATAAAACATAATTGCTA
>JAYEFX010000083.1:0-13260 GCA_034658775.1 Campylobacterota bacterium | reverse complement strand
TGTGATTGTGGATATTGTAGAAACAGGTTTAACCATGAAACAAAATGGTCTTGAAGTGGGTCCAACAATCATGCAAAGTTCAGCACATCTGATTGCCAATAAAAATGCATACTATACTAAAAAAGATAAAATTTTAGAACTGCGAGAAAAAATAGAAGCAACGCTGAGCTGAAATGTCACTAGACCTCTACGCTAAAATTGAACCCTACTTAGATTTTTCTCAAGAGGTTCATGCCCTGCATAAAGTTTTTTTAGAACATATCATGACCAAAGAGTTGGATAATATTTTAGATGTGGGTTGTGGTCAGGGAAATTTTTTACTTAATTTAAAACTGAACAATCTTCATTGCTTGGGTATAGATCTTTCACAAGAACAAATTAATATCTGTTTGGAACAAAATTTACCAGCACGGTGCATTGATTTGTGTGCGGTGCAAGAGAGGTATGACTGCTTGACAGCTATATTTGATGTGCTTAATTATATCCCTTCAGAGCATTTAAAATCATTTTTGCATTGTGCTTATGATCGACTCAATGATGGTGGATATTTTTTCTTTGATGTCAATACTTTATTTGGTTTTGATGAAGTAGCTCAGGGTACTTTAGTGATGGATACGGATGATAAGTTTATAGCTGTTGATGCACTGTATGAAAACTCTGAATTAGAAACCAAAATTACGTTGTTTGATAAAAAAGATGATACCTATGTAAAAGAACAAAGCAGTATCATTCAATACTATCACAGCGTAGAACTTCTGCAAGGATTACTTGAACAAAGTGGTTTTATCATTGAATCAATTAACAGTTTTCATCTTCACAGTGATGAAGATGCGGACAAATTAATTTGGATCTGTCGTAGGTGCTACAAAGAATAATAAGGATTTATTGAGTATAATCGCAATAGTAGAATTTAAACAGATAAAAGGGATTTTGTGATAACAAGTAATGATTTTAAAGAGGTATTAATTAAGTACCTAAATCTTGAAGATATTAGTGCTGATGAAATTGATGATAATGATGCTTTATTTGGGGATGAAGGTTTAGGACTGGATTCTGTAGATTCAATTGAATTGGTTTTGGCCATTGAAAAAGAATACGGTGTAAAGATCACCGATACAACTCAGTATGATACGATTTTTGCAACGGTGCAAAGTTTATTAACATACATCAATGCCAACAAACAATAACGTTTACATCACAACAAGCTCTTCAATTAGCTGTGCAGGGGCTAATAATGAGGAGTTATTTGACAATATTTGCTTAGGAAATACAGGAATACAGCAAGACAATACCTATTTTCATGACAGTACCCCCGCTATTGGACATATCCATTCTTGTGCTTCTTTTGATGAAAATTTGATTTTGCAATGTCAAAATATTTTAGACAACAGTAATTTAGAAAACTTTGAAGACACACTTCTTATTGTTGGATCATCAGTAGGGGGTATGCGTCGTACTGAAGAGATATTTTTAAATACACATTCGTATAAAGATATTGATTCAAAACTGCATAATATTGGAAGCATCACCCATATTTTAAACCAAAAGTTTAATTTTTATGATGACATTGTTTTCTCTACTGCCTGCACATCAAGTGCCAATGCTTTGGGTTATGCACATGAAACATTAGCTAAAGGTATTTACAAAAATGCATTGGTTGTTGGTGTGGATTCATTGTCCCAAACCACGGTTGGTGGTTTTTTATCTTTGGGTGTATTATCTTCAAACCCTTGTATCCCTTTTGATCAAAACAGAGATGGTATGAATGTAGCTGAAGCGATTGCTTGTGTGTTGGTACAAACAACACCATCAAAAAACTGTGTGCAATTATGTGGCGTGGGATACAGCTCTGATGCACATCATATGACGCACCCGCATCCTGAAGGTTTAGGTGCACAACAGGCCATGCAACAAGCGCTTGAAAAAGCAAAAATAAAAGCAGAAGATATTGATTATATCAATGCCCACGGTACAGGAACCAAAGCCAATGATTCTGCTGAAGCCAACGCTATAAATGCTTTATTTAGTCAAAATAAACCTTATGTAAGTTCAACTAAATCAATTACAGGACATACCTTAGGCGCAGCAGGAGCCATTGAAGCCATTGTGTGCATGAAAGTGATTGAAACATCAACCGTACCTGCAAATAAAGCACTTGAAATTCCAGAACATCAAGATTTAAATTTTTCAACACAACAAAAATCTTTTGATGTACAATACGTGATGAGCAACTCTTTTGCATTTGGTGGAAATAATTGCAGTTTAATATTTGGAAAAGTTTTATGAACATTAACTTAGAAATTTTAAGCAGTGCGTATATCTACGATGAAAAACAAATAGAAAATTTACACACCAAAGAACTTGTGCCTAAAATGATAACGCGAAGAAGATTAACACGAGCTTCAAAAATTGTGATTGATTTGGCCCATGGGGTTGAATTTAATGATGGTAGAATTGTTTATGGAAGCAGTTTTGGTGAGCTAAATGCAACGGCACATATTTTAAACAGTATTGCTCAAAAAGAGCCTATTAGTCCTACGCATTTTCAAAACTCAGTGTACAATACAGCAGTATCGTATTTGTCAATGTTAAAGGGTAATACCAATGAGATTATGACCATCTCAAATGATGATAAAACATCTTTAAATGTTTTGCAAGCAGGAGCAATCAAAGCACTTGATGGGGATATTTTGTTGCTTATAGTTACCGAAACATTAAATATTGATAAAATAGAAGAGGTCAATGAGTGCATCGATTTTTTAGAGTGTGGAGTTGCACTTAAAGTACGTGTTACACAAGAACAAGAAACTTTGGATTTAAATGATCTGCGTACCAATCTTAAGCTTCCAGATGCGATACAACATATGATGTACATTGCTCAAAACATGAGCAGTACAACATCAAATATAGTTAAAATACAATTGTGAATCTTCCTCATCAAAAACCTTTGCTTTTTGCAAAAGAACTTATTTTACTGGATGAAAATACAGTTGAAGTGATGTGTGTATTCCCCCAACAACCCACCTTGCCAATGTTTATTGAAGCAGCTGCTCAAAGCTCTGCAGCATTTAATACTCAAGATAAATTAACAATGGGAGTTGTCATCTCATTTAAAAACACTGTACTAGAAGAGAGCTCTTGTGCATTGACGTATTGCTTAAGGGTAAAAAAACTCACTCAAATTAATACAATACATCAGTTTAGTTTTGAAGCCTTGGATGCCCAAAAAAACACTCAAATAGCAAGTGGAGAATTTACCCTTTTAATTGAGACTTGATTATTTAAACATATTCTTGATACACTTTGTTCTTATAAAGGATTTTTATGCGAATACTACTTTTAACAACGTTATTTATTGCTACTTTAATGGCTTCATATAAAGCTCCTATGGAAGTCAAAGGTTCACTTACCATTGATTCTAAAGCAACTTATGGATTGTACAACAAAGGGGCAAAGTTTCTTGATGTGCGGCCCATGCGATTTGTAAAAGATGGAAAAATCAAAGGTGCAATTCACCTGTATGTGGGTGACTTTACGAAAGAAAAGCTTCTAAAGATCATTAAATTGGATGAAGAGGTAGTGGTGTATTGTAATGGTCAGAGTTGTTCATTAACCGCTGAAGCGATTATTGAAATGCTTAAATACGGATACACTAAAATCTATTATTATAGAGATGGGTATCCTGCATGGAAGTATTATCAACTTCCTATGGAATAGAATAAGAGTATTCTTATTCTATTTACAAATTAAAATACTTTGACAAATCCCAATATTGTCGTGTTCTTGAACCACTTCGAGTCCAGCTTTGTGGATGCAATCAATCATATCTTTTGAGTTAAACATTTTGCTGTAACCGTTTGCCATGGCAGTAAAATAGGGTGAGGTATTGATGATGCAATACGCAGATGTTTCAAAGCGTTGTTTATCCCAAAGTGGCTCCATGATATACACCAATGAATTTTTACCCATGGAATTTTTGACCAGTTTTAAAACGTTTACAATATCCTCCATGGCAAAACAATCAAGAAACTGACTCATCCAAATTATGTCATACCCTTTTGGTAATCTAGCCTTTTTATCCAAAACATTCATGGGGTAAAAATCAATTTGATCCTCTAGGTTTGCTTGCTGGATGTTGGTATTGGCTAACTCTATTTGTTGGGGTAAATCTACAATTGTGATGTTGATATCTGGATTTTGCTTGGCTAAAATCATGGAAAACTTACCAGTATTCCCCCCAATGTCTAAAATTTCTTTAGGAGAGTTTTTCAGCAGTATTTTGATCGCTTCATCAAATGCAGTATCGGAATAATAATGATCAAACTCAAACCAACTCTGACTTGCTTTTGTTGGAAGTGAAGAAAGAGCAGGGTAGATGGTTTCCCAATCTCCAAACACTTTTAATCCTGTGGGCTGGGTATTTTTAATCGCTTCATCCAGATAATACAAACCTTGATAGTTTACATAGTGATTGTAGTTCATGTTGATTTTAGTCATGGTATCTTTAAGTAAAAAATATCCTGTTTTGGTGATGAAATATTTTTCATCTTTATATTTTACAATATCTGCACTCAAAGAGGTCTCGATGAGTGTTTTGACTCCATAAACAGTTAAATTGACTTTTTGTGCGATTTTCTCGATACTTAATCCAGTTTTATCATTGTCGTATAATACCTCTAAAATACCCAAGTCACGCATCGATTTTGCCACTTGAAAAATAATGGGTGCAAAGGCTATCTTTTGAGCCGCGTATTGGGCATCAAGAGCACTTAAAGAATCGTTGTCTTTAAAATATTTATCCATCTTAGACCATTGAACTTAATGCATCAATTTTACGTTTGGTATTGCTTGCAAAATAGTTGTTTGTATCCCAAACATAACCTGATAATATGGAACTTACGGATTGAGTGATCTTGGGAGATTTATGCTGTGAATAGATAATCTTCTGCAATTTTCCTTCATACCAAGCTAAAACAAATTCTCTAAAAATATTGATCCCTACCATCATGTATTGTTCATACTCTTTTTCCCAATCAACATTTTGCCCTTGCAACTCTTTGATGATTAGTGAGGCTGCTTTATTTGATGATTCCAGTGCGAGGGTGACACCTGAAGAAAAAATTGGATCTAAAAACTCCGTAGCGTTTCCACATAAGGCATACCCCTTTGCATGCATGCTTTTAATGGCAGAGGAATATCCATTGATTATCCCCACTGGAGCTATTTTACTGGCATCTTTAAATTTCTTTTTTAAAAATGGATGCTCTTCAATAACGTTATTGAAAAACTGCTCTTGTGTTCGTTTGGTATTGGTAAAATAAGAATGGGCACATACCATACCAATAGAAGTGGTTCCATCACTAAAAGGGATACTCCATATCCATACTTGATCATCATCTCCTGAAGCTAAATCAATAAACCCTTCAAAATCATCTTCTCTTCGTATTTCACCTTTTACTCGAGTAAAAATGGCATCTCTTAGTTTTAATTCTGAAGGGATATCCAAATCTAAAAGCTTAGGCAATACACGTCCATATCCCGAGGCATCTAAAACAAATTTTGCTTGAAAAGTGTGGGGATTTTTATCTCTATTATGTGCGGTGATGATGTTTTTTTCAGGGTCATAATCAATCACTTCATAACCATGTCGTACATCTGCACCAAGCTGTTTTGCATGATGGAGTAAAACGGTATCAAACTCTTCACGTTTGACTTGAAAACTCGTACCCCATTTTTGCCCTAAGTTGTTGCGAAAATCGATGCATTTTTCATTGTTGTTTTGATCAATAAAAAATGCACCTGCTTTGATGGTGTAGTTTTGATTTTGAATCAATTCAAGCAAACCATTTTCTTCTAAAATCTCATTGCATCGTGGAAGCAATGATTCTCCAATGACAAATCTTGGAAAATCAAGCTTTTCTAAGATAAGTACACTGTAGCCTTCTTTTTTTAATTTACACGCAGCTAAGGAACCGCTTGGTCCAGCCCCAATGATAACAACATCAAAGTTTTCCATTTTACTCTCTTTTTTGGATATTTTTATCATTATAACCTTAGTTAACTTTTGATATAATTTATGCTTTAAAGAGAATAATTTCAATCAAAGGTGGGTTTTGATGCTTCTAGACAATTTATACAAAGCAGTTGTAGATCAAAAAGAAAATACCACGTATAATATTGAGGTTACATTTGCCAATAAAGAGCATCCTATATTTCAAGCACATTTTCCAAATAATCCATTATTAGCAGGTTTTTTGCACATGGATATATTGGCAAATATATTGTCAAAAAAGATTGTAAAAGTTGATAAAGCAAAATTTATACAGCCAATTTTACCCAATGATACGGTGACTTTTTACGTACAAAAAGATCAAAACAGTTTAAAAACCGTAATAAAAAATGAAAGATGTAAATACAGTGAATTCACCATTATCACACAATAATAACGTAACCATAATTATCCCCACGTACAACAACCCCAAAACAATTGCTTCCGTTGCACAATCGGTATTGGATTTGAATTATAATCTAATCATTGTTGATGATGGTTCAGATACCAAAGTATCTGATTTGGTTATGCCTCATGAAAATTTGCATCTTTGCGAACATGAAGTCAACATGGGAAAAGGGCAAGCAATTTTAACGGGTGCTCAAAAAGCTAAAGAGCTGGGGTATGAATATTTTGTGAGCATGGATGGTGATGGGCAACATTTAGCTTCACAGCTGTCCATTATGATTGAGTGTATTAACTCTTCTAATCAAATCGTCATTGGTGCACGAAATTTTGATATTGATAATGTACCCAAAAAATCCAAAGTGGGTCGAGCGTATCATAACTTTTGGATTAAACTTAACTCAGGTTACGATATCAATGATTCTTTGACAGGATTTCGTTTGTATCCTGTGTCTATCTTGGATTTGAATCTTAGCCGAGTTGGTTTTGATTTTGAAGTTGAAGTATTGGTAAAACATTATTGGAAACATAAAAATATCACCGATACCATCATCGAATGCTATTATCCTACGCCTGAAGAGCGCGTAAGTCATTTTGATAATTACAACGATACGATTGCCATTACGTTGTTGCATTTTAAACTGTTTACGCAAAGAGTTTTTCTCCTTAAGGGATTCTTTTAAGAATGGCAGTTAAACAAAGAGTAGGTGGAACAATTTATAAAGCAATATTTGTGATTTATAAATTATTGGGATATCGCTTTGTTTATTATACCTTGCACTTAGTTGTATTGTATTATTTTTTATTTGCATCAAATGTTCGCAGTGCATTTAAACACTATTATTCAATGATTGGATTGCCTTTTTCACAAAAAATATTTTTTCAGCATTTGTTGAATTATTCATTAGCAACAACAGATCGATTACTTTCTCAAGTAGATTCTTCACAATACTCTTTTAATACGCAAAAAAGAGAACTTCTTCTAGGTGAGATACAAAAGGGTTCAATTCTTTTGCTTAATCATTTTGGAGGCTGGGCAACAGCAGGAAATTATTTTGAAATGGATGAGATTAAAATAAATGTGGTGATGAATGAAGTGATGCTCAAAGGCGCTAATGATTTTCAAAAATTTGTTGAAGAAAAGAATCCACATAAAAAAAATAATGTGCATGTGATTGATTTAGGACAAGGAAATATAAAAGCGTCAATTATGATTGCCAATGCTTTGCTTGATAATCAAAGCGTCGCTTTTATGGCAGATCGCAGTATGAATGAAAAATATGCAATCCCAATAGAATTTTTTGGGAAAGAGGCATGGTTTAATAAAAACCCATTTGTTTTTGCGTACAAAATGCAAAAACCAATAATGGCGCTGTTTGTTATACTTGATGGACAATGCAATTATACATTAGAACATAAAAAAATTGTATTGGATTACCGTTTAAATGAAGAGGAATCGATACAAAAAGCGATGAATGAGTACAGCTCTATTTTGATGGAGCAAGTTAAATTACATCCACTACAATGGTTTAATTTTTATAATTTTTGGGAGAAACAATGATATTAAATATCGATAAACGACACATAACACTTGATGAGATCATCAATGCACAAAACATAGAAATTTCAAAAGAGCAACTTTTTACAGACTTTATTAATCATACGCATGATTTTATGATGGATACGATAAAACAGGGTAAACCAATTTATGGAATTACGACAGGATATGGGGACAGTGGGAAAAACTATGTTGATTATGATGATGCCGCTACTTTACAAACCAATCTGTTTCGTTTTCATGGGTGTGGAGTTGGAAATAATCTAAGCTATGAGGTGTGCCGATATGCAGTAATTTGTCGAACGATCTCTTTGAGTAAAGCTCGCTCAGGAGTCTCTTTAAATCTTTTGCATCGTTTGGAGATGTTGATTGAAAAAGATATTATACCCGTTATCCCTTCCCAAGGATCAGTAGGAGCTAGTGGAGATTTGACGCCACTTTCATACATCGCAGCCGTTGTTGCAGGTGAGCGAGAGGTGTATTATAAAGGGAAAATTAAAGATGTGATGGAGGTGTATGGTGAATTGAACATTACACCGTATAGCTTTGAGCCTAAAGAAGCCTTAGCCATCATGAATGGTACGACTATTATGTCTGCTATTGCATTAAAATCTCTGCAGGAGTTTGAAGTGATTTTGGATTCAATGGAATCGTATGTGGCAGGTATGTTTGAAGTGCTTTTAGGAGATGATACTCCTGTAGCTGACTTTGTGCATGATTCAAAACCTTTTAGTGGACAAATCCAAGCAGCAAAAAATATTCAAAATAAAATCCAAGGTTCAAAATTAACGCATGGACGAGATGATCGATACGATAAGTTCTTTGCGGACAATCACCTTAATATTCAAGATACCTATTCAATGCGCTGTGCACCACAAGTATTGGGTGTGATTCGTGATAATTTAGAGATATCAAAAAATTGGGTAGAAACGGAGATCAATTCAGTTAATGATAATCCTTTGATCGATGGTGAAAACAAAGTGATTTATACTTCTGGGAATTTTTACGGTGGTTATGTAGCACACGCTATGGACACACTTAAAATTTGTGCGGCAAATTTAGCGGATCTTTTAGATAAAGAGTTTGCTTTATTGGTGGATCATAAATTTAATCGTGGTTTGGGTGAAAATTTAAAGCTTTCAAAAGAGCCGTTTTTTCATGGATTTAAAGCGATGCAAATAAGTTTGAGTTCATTAAGTGCGGATGTGATTAAAAATACAACGGCAGCTTCTATTCATTCTCGACCAACGGAATCTTTAAATCAAGATAAAGTTTCCATGGGAACCACCGCTGCTTTAGATTTTGCAAAGATGATACCTGATCTGCACAATATGCTTGGAATTGCCTTTATTGGTATGGCGCAAGCGGTGGATATTCGAGGAGCCAATGAAGTATCGCCGCATCTTAAAAACATACATGATGAGGTGCGAAAAATTATTGAACCGCTGTTAGAAGATCGAAGAATGGATGGAGATATACGAAATATCAATACGCTTATCAAAGATGCAAAGTTTATCTAAATCATGAAAAAAGTACTTGTAACAGGAGCAACTGGATCGATTGGTCAAGCCATTGTGCGGGAGTTTGCAAAAAATGGCTTTTTTGTGTATATCCATTACAACAGCAATATGCAAAAAGCACAAGAGCTTTTAGATGAGATACAAAAGGGTGAATTGATCACTTTTGATATGACGAATAAAAACAGTATCAAAAGTGCTTTAGAAGATATCGAAGTTGATGTGTTGGTGAACAATGCAGGAATCATCAAAGATAATCTGTTTTTCTTTATGCAAGAGGACCAATGGGAAGAGGTGATTGATGTAAATCTTAATGCAAATTTTACCATCACAAAACTTATTTCAAAAAATATGATCATGAATAAAAAAGGAAGTATTGTCAATGTTGCTTCCATCTCTGGAGTGTGTGGAAATGCTGGACAGGCGAATTATTCAGCTTCAAAAGGGGGAGTGATTGCGTTGAGCAAAACATTGGCGATTGAACTTGGTCGCTACAATATTCGAGTCAATGCTTTAGCTCCTGGTATTATTGATTCTGAAATGACTAAAAACCTTCCCAATACAAAAGAGTTGAAAAAAACCATCCCTTTAAAACGCTTTGGTAATGTTGAAGAGGTGGCAAAATGTGCTTATTTTATTGGTGTGGAAGCTACTTATGTCAGTGGTGAAGTGTTAAACATCAGTGGAGGAATGGTACGCTAAAAGATGAAAATAGTTTTATCCATTTTATACGCGCCACTTATTTATTTTGGATTTAAGAACTTTGATCTGCATCTCAACGAGGTGTTGCTTTTAAAGGCATTTCCTTTGATGATGGCCTTGCTTGTTGCAGGTATGATTTTACTCTCTTATGTGCAAAAAAAATCCATAATAGTTTATTTTGCAAAGAAATTTTCAAAAAAACAAATCACGGCTAAAGAGGAAGAATACATTCATCATTCAACGTTGTTTTGGTTTATGACTGCTTTAGTAAATGTGTTGATTCATCTGTTTGTTTTATTTCATAAAAGCGAAGAGTTATGGGTAGCATACAGTTCTATTGGTTGGTATTTTGTATTTGGATTGGCTGGTCTTGCGCAGTTTATTCATCAAAAATTTGTGTTTAAAAAAGGGATGAAGTTATGATACTTGAAGTACTCAATGATGATGGTACAATAAATTATCACGACAGTCAATCTATACCTTTAGACCCACACAATAAAAAATTGACCTATATTGGTTCCACATCAAAAGAGAAAAATGCTTTAGATATTTTAAAAGCATATCGCAATGATTCAAAAATAGTGCTTTATGATCAAAGCAATGAGATGATACAAAAAAAAATCAATGCTTTAGATGAACGTGAGTTTTTAGGTCAAGATTTTTCCATGATGTTTTTTACAAGTGGAAGTATGGGGCATCCTGTAGGAGCATTAAAAACAAAACAAAATTTAGAATCTGAAATTAAAGTATTTTCTAAACTCATTGAATCGTATACAATTAAAAAAGTGATTGTGACGGTTCCTTTTGTACATATTTACGGTACCTTAATGGGTCTGCTGTATCCTTTGTTTAACGATATTGATATTGTTCTTAAAGAGCATTTTTTACCGCACAATCTACTGGAACTGATTGATGAAAATTGTTTGGTGGTGACCACTCCGCTGTACATAAAAGCGCTGAACTCTTTGAGTGAAAACAAAGATTTGTCACGTTGCTTATTTGTCAGTTCAACCGCACCTTTAGATAAAAATATTGCAAATGAATTTACCCATAAATACAACACCAATACTATGCAACTGTTTGGTTCAACAGAAACAGGTGGAATTGCGTATAAGTTCAATGATGAAGAGTTGTGGAGTCCTTTTCAAAAGGTTGAACTGTCTGTAAATAATGAGCAAGAATTAAAAGTTCAATCTCCTTTTGTTTCAACACTGTTATATGAAAATGGATTTATTGATATTGCTGGTGTGATGCAAACATTTGATTATGTTGAGTTTGAACAAGAACAATTTAAACTTATAGGTAGAAGTTCAAAGATATTTAAAATTGCTGGTAAGCGGTATTCAACAGTTCAAATTGAGCAGATACTTGAAGAGGTTGAAGAGATATCCAAAGCCTTGGTGTTTGTCAAAAATAATACAAACTCTTTAAAAGGTGAAACTTTAGATATTAGCCTTGAGACGCAAAAAGATTTCACTTCAAAAGAGATTATTTATATTTTAAAACAACAACTTTCAAATTTAAAATTTGTGATTGATTTGCATCTTCTTGAGCATATTCCCACAAATCAAATAGGAAAAAAACTACTGCTTTCTTAGTGATATTTAATAAAACTTTGGTGGGGATGCTCCTGCACTTATTGCCAAGCTTTTTTGTATTGTAAATTTATTTCGCCTCATCTGTTTTTCCTTGTACAGAATCAACATCATTCAATGACAATAATCTATACTCTACACTGTAGTCTTTATATTTTTGAATGAGTTTTTGTGATTTTAGTACTAGTTCATTATAATTTAATCTTTTTTCTTGAAGTTTAACTTCACATATTAAAAGCTTTTTTTCTATCTCATCAACAGCAACTATATCTATCTCATTTTGATTGTTTCTTTCCCAATATGAGCCAATAGTTGTGTATATTTGTTTCTCTTTAATTTGCTCTATAAATAATTTTTCTAAAAACTTACCTTTAAAAGTAGATATGTCTCTGTAAATAATATCTTTAAGTCTATCAAAATTTTCAGCTTCTATAAGTGATTGGTATTTGAAAATAAATCTAAACCAAAAGCTTAAAAAGTTATCTATTATCTCATATTTTTGTACTTTAGAATTGACTTTTGCACCTATTGGTTTCACTGATTTTATAATATTATAATCATGCTCCAACCTTGCTAGATGTCCTGAGATATTTCTTTCAAGTATAGACTCTATAGCACTTTTAGAAGTTTTAGAACTAGCAATAAGCGACAATATAGAAAAATATGTCCCATACTCTTTCCCAAACTCTTCTACAAGTCTATTTTTACCTTCATCTAAAAATAGTGAATTTGGATCTACGATTGTATCTATCATTGACTTTAAATCAAAACTTTCATAAAGAGTAAATAGCTCTATGTATTTTGCTACACCACCTGTAAGTAGGTAAAAATCTAATAGATTTTCTTTGTTATATGAGTTGTTATCTTCTAATATCTCTTTTAATACGGATACTTTTAATGGTTTCAAATCAATCTTAAAATCAAATCTTCCAAAAAGTGGTTCACTATTATCTTCATAAATTTTTTTCATCAAGGAATACACTGAACCACAAGTAATAAGATGAAAATTTGTACTATCTTTTGATAGATCCCAATGTTTTTGCATGGATGAATATACAGAAGAGTTTATTTTAAAAAACTCTTGAAACTCATCTATAATTAAAGTAAATTTTTTAGTTTTAGCCAACTCTAGTATGTATTCGAAAAGCTCTTCAAATTTATTAAGTTTTCCAAAAACTTTTACTTTTAGTTTATTGCTTATCTCATCAATAAACTCTTCACAAAGTAGAGTTTCATTTTTTTTTGATATAAAAAAATACAACACTGGATCTTGTGAGTAGTTTTGTAAAGCTAATGTTGTTTTACCCACACGCCTTCTTCCTATAATCATAGTCATGATAGACTTTTTTTCTTTTAATTTGTCAGCTTTTGCTAAGATTGCTAACTCTTTTTTTCTATTGTAAAATTTCATTATAAAAACCTTTGTTATGATAA
>JAYEFX010000082.1:0-13268 GCA_034658775.1 Campylobacterota bacterium | reverse complement strand
TTTTTTAGAGATCTCATAATTGGTAATATTTTTAGCCTCTTCCGAACTGCTGCTCTTTCCTTGTGCACCACCAGTTCCATCAGGTTCTTCTATATTTTCTTCAACACCCGCTTCACCACCTGCTGTATTTGCAGAACCGGTTGATGTACTTGTTGTTTCCGTAGTCTGCTGACTTCGTATGGTACCTTCAGGCTTGTATATCTCTTCTTGTATCTCTTGTTTAACAAAATTTAAATTAATAGAAACCCGTGCTACCACGCGACCAGCCCCAACAAAAGGTTCTATTAAAGCTACAATTTTATCTTCAAAACCTTGTTCAAGCTTCTTTTGATAATTATGCTGTATACCAAATTTAGCGGTGTCAATATCATTAGGTGTTTTTTCAAGTAAAGCACCGTCTTGATCTATGAGTTTAATATTTTCACTTTTTAATTTTGGCACAGCAGAAGCGATAAAATTTCGAATACCATCAATTTGTTTTTGCGTTAAGTACACCCCTGGTTTGAGTGTTAATACTGCGGATGCAGTAGGCAATGTTTTACGTTGTGCAAAAATTGTATCTTTGGGTATTGCTATTTTAACCGTTGCTCTCATCACACCCGAGAGGGATTCAAGGCTACGGGAAAGTTCCCCTTCCAATGCTCTTAAATATTTTATTCTATTTTCAAAGTTTGTCGTTCCTAATGAAGATTTTTCAAATATCTCCCATCCCGTATGTTTGCTTGTTGCTGCTTCACTGGTAACGAGTTTAATCTTAGCTACATTGATGTATTCTTTGTTTGTACGTAAAGTAAGATTGTTTCCACCACCAACAATAGCAAATGGTATACCTGCATTTTCCAATTCACTGCTAGCAAGCATCACTTGACTTTTGGTTAAATTTGAAGCAATGGTATAATTTAACTTTTCATCTTGCGCTTTGATATTTGAATACACCAATAACCCAATAAGAAATACAAAAAGGAGTGAAAATCCACCAATTACGACTGCTCGTTGTGCGGAATTAAGGTTATTTATAAATTTAAACAATTGATCCATATATTACTCTAATTTTTTCCAGAACTAGCAATGATCTCTTTTAACCATGCAGCATCTTTTTTAACTGAAGCTTGAATGGCATTAAATGCTATTTGATTTTTTGACATTTCACTCATCTGCTTATCTAAATTTACATTATTCCCATCATTTTGTTCCTCTAAGCCTTTCACCTCTACAATACGAGAAGAGCTCTTATTGCTTTTCACTTCTTCAAACGCTATGTGATTTGAGTGAGTAACACGTAAAGCCAGATCATTTTTATTTTGTACTTTTGATAATTCATCATCAAATACCAATTTTTGTGTTTTGTAATTTGGAGTATTGATATTGGCAATATTACCTGAAATTATTTTTTGTTGATCACTTCGAACACTTAAACGATCATATAAAAGGTCTGTTACATTACTTGGTTTCATTTATCTCATTCTCTTTTAAGCCGGTCGGCCAATTTTTTCAATCAATCCACGATTTATATCATCAATGGTTTGAATCCCTTTTTGCGCTTGCTCAAATCTTCGTTGCGCATCGATCAATGCAACCATCGTTGAGACAGTATTTACGTTTGATTTTTCCAATGCACCTTGCATGACATACATCTCATTATCTTCAATGATATCCGTCATCTCATCATTTTTTGCTTTATAATTATTATTTCCGATTTTTTCCAGATTATCAAAAGCTGTTTTAATCACACCAACAGCTTGACCAAAAGCATCATCTTCAATTACAATGGGCTCCCCATCTGCACTTAAAACATTAAATCCATTTTTAGTTACAAGTTCACCATTGACATTATGGAACGTTCCATCTCGTGTTAATTCAATATTGCCCTTATCATTCATCACTTGAAAAAAGGTATCTCGTTGCTTAAGTGCAAAATCAAATGTATTTCCTGTAGGAGAGATCATTCCAACCGTTTCATCGATGTATTTTCCATCAATTTTTGGGATGGTATTCGTAACAGTACTCTCTTTAGTTGCCACTCGTCCCTCTTGCTCAACACGTTGTAAATAATAATTAAACGAACCTTCACTTAAACCATCTTGCTTAAAACCAGTGGTTCTAGAATTGGCTAAATTATTTGAAATCGTATCCACACGATTAAGTTGATTAATCATTGCTGCGGATAAGGGATAAATACCTTGATTCATTTAACTCTCCTTTACTTTTTTAGTTACCAAACTCTGCAATTAATGCGTCCATATCATCGTCACCTACAAGATTGCTATTATCATCACCGTGAATGTGCCTAGCAACAGCAACCTCTTCATGACTACCATCATCTTCAAAAATTCCGTTAAGATAATTTGAAAGTTTTCGAATAACAGACATTACTCTTTCAATTTTTTGTCGATTGATATCGTGAAACTGCATTAGCTCCATGGCAGAAAAAAGTTGCATATTTTCAGCATTCACTTTTGATGCAATCTCATCCCCTTTACCTTGCAGTGCTTGTGCCATCTCTAAATTTTCTTGGAACAATGCAATATTAGGAAATTTTTGCGTTAATGTTTCTAACAGTGCTGTTTGCTGTTTGACAAACTCCTCTAGTTCTTTGGAGTTTTTTTCAATAACAACATTTTCATCCATGATGAAACTTAGTACATCAAAAATTTTTGAAGCTTTCTCTTCACTATCGCTAGCTACTTCTGAAAGCTGTTCAACAACTTTGGTGTTTTTTTCAACAGGCATAGGGAAAACACCGTTATCTATTTGTTTATCTGTCCAATCTCTTCCAATCTCGTCATGTTTTGAATCATCAACAGGCTCAGTCTTTTCAATATCCTCTTCAATACCATCAACGCCTGCTAAGAGATCATCAATATTCTCTTCTTGAATTTCTTCTTGAACTTCCTCTTGACTAAGCTCTTCATTCTGCACTGGTTCTTCTTCAATAGCTGGCTTGGATTCAGGTTCAACTTCATTTTGAACAGCTTCTTCAATCTCTTGCTCTTGAGGAGTTTCTTGCGATAATTGTGTTTGAGCAATTAAATCTTCTATATCATCTTCACTCATCTCATCATTGTTTGACGCGCTATCCTCTTCAACAACAGGAGTCTCTTGAACTTCTGGTTCAGGCTTGGCATCATCCGTATCCAAACCATTCATTAATGCTTCAATCTCTTCTTGACTCATACTCATATTTGTATTCCTAGTATCATTATTTTAATTTATTTAAACACACCATCAAGTTTTTCTTTTAAAATTTCAGCGCTAAATGGCTTGACAATATAATTATTTACACCAGCTTTAAGAGCAGTAATCACTTCCCCTTTTCCACCTTCAGTAGTAATCATAATGATTGGAGTTTTTTGATGTGGACCACCTGCTCTGATATTTTTAACCAGATCCAATCCATTCATATTTGGCATATTCCAATCTGTAAGTACAATATCATATTGAGATTCACCAAGTAATTTCCATGCTTTTACACCATCTTCAGCCTCATCAAAATCTTCTTTTGCGTAACCTAACTGCTGAACTACATTACCAATAATTCGTCTCATTGTTGAACTATCATCGACAATCAATATTTTCATATGACATACCTTTTTAATATTAAACTTTATTTTTCAATACATTATATTTAATTTGTTTTAAATTGTCACTTAAAAAAGAAATTTTTACTTTAATCTAACTTTAAATGTTCTTTAAATATAATCTAACTAATTACACCTAAAGGGGTTTGTCATGATACGAGGATTATACACAGCTGCTGCTGGAATGAATGCACAACAATATCAAATTGATGTCACATCAAATAACATTGCCAATGTAAATACAACAGGATTTAAAAAAGACCGTGCAGAGTTTCAAGATCTTATGTACGAATCTCTAAATTTTACAGCAGGCTCCACAAGTCAAAGTACCACCAATCCTACAGGGATGGATGTAGGACTGGGTGTACGGGTATCGGGTGTGCAAAAAGAGTTTTTACAAGGAAATTTAAAACTCACAGGAAATGCTCTAGATATGGCCATAGAGGGAAAAGGTTTTTTTCAAATTACACTTCCAAGTGGAGAGATTGGATACACTCGAAACGGTGCATTTAAACTGGATAATGAAGGTTCAATTGTCAATGGAAATGGATACAAACTTGAACCAGAGATCACTATTCCTCTAAACTATGTAGATATCTCCATTGGACAAGATGGAATAGTAACTGCAACCAATCCCGTCGATGGTACAACTGAACAATTTGGACAAATCCAAACAGCAGATTTTATAAATCCTGCAGGCTTATCTCCTTATGGTGAAGCATTGTTTATGGCAACCGATACTTCAGGGGATCCAGTTATTGGAACACCAACCCAAGAGGCTTTTGGAGGTATTCGACAATCGATGATTGAATCATCCAATGTTGCGCTGGTCAATGAGATGGTTGATCTAATCACTGCGCAACGTGCCTACGAAGCAAATTCAAAGGCGATTACAACCACCGATACGATGCTTGATATTGTTAACCGATTAAAAAGATAAGGTTTAGTGTTAAAATAATACCGCAATGAATTTAGAAGAACTAAAGCATTTACGCCAAAAAAACTTTCAAGAGCATAAAGCAAAAAAAAGAAAATATTATTTAAAAAAGAAGCTTGAGATGCAATCTAAAAAAACCGCTGGAAAATCTTCAGCAGTTGACTATGACCAAGAGTTATACGGTGGTGACTTTAAGCAAAAACTAAAAGATATCGCTAAAAAGCAAAAAAAACATATTGATGACAGACAAGAACAAATTGTTGCAAAACTTCAAGAGTATAAAGACAAAAAACAAGAGTATTATCAAAAAAATAAAGAAAAAAGACTTGAATACGATAAAGAATACAGAGAGCGTAAAAAAGAGGAATTGAAACAATATCGAAAAGATTACTATCAAAAAAACAAAACAAAAATTTTAAATAAACAAAAACAAAAAAGAGAAAGCACCTAATGGCTGATGATAAAATAGAAGAAAATGAACTCGAAGAGTTAAGTGAGATCGAAGAGATTGAGGAAACTGCTCAGACTAAGGATGAAGATGAGGAGGCTCAATCGTATCAAGAAGATGAAGCTTTAGATGAAGTTCAAGAAGATGTTCAAGAATATGATGTTCAAAAAAAATTAAGTAAAATTCAAAAAATTCTTATTGGTACTGTTGCTGCTCTTTTTATTATTATACTAATAGGTGTAATTCTATATTTCATGGGGATGTTTGATCCTGAACCTACTGTTAAACCTACACCACAAGAGAAGCAAACAACAACTCAAGTTGTGAAGAAAAAAGATATTTACGAGTTTAAAGCTGCACATATAAACGATAAACGTCTCAATAGAAAATTATCATTATTAACCAAATACGAACTGGTGATTCCAGACATAGACACCAAAGTCAAACCTGAGCCCCAAAAAGAAGAAAAGAAAGAGGAGCTAGTAAAAACACCCGTAGCAGTAGATGAACTCCAAGAAAAAAAACAAGAAGTTAGTACTGATCAAAATGAAGTAGAGATTGTAAGATCAGAAACACAAGAAGAATTAGAGCCAATAAAACCTGCAGCACAAGATGTAACGGAAGAAAAATCAACTGCACAAGAAGATCTACCCAAAGACCCAAAAGATGATACCGTTACACATGAAGATACAGTAGAAGAATCAACACAAGACGCAACAAAAGAACATATCAAAGCACAACCTGTTTACGAAGGTGAAGTATTTTTAAAATTTATTCAAGTAGCAACATTGAAATATAAGCTGTATAAAGAGTTTTTAAATCAAGTTAAAGCGATCGATGCCCGTATCTCCATTTGTGCGTATAAGGGAAATAAAACTCAAATATTTATAGGTCCATTTAATGAAGATGAAAAGCGTGATAGCTTAATTCAAAAAATTAATTCCAGTGTGGTAAAAGATGCATTTAAAATAGAATTTACGCAAGAGGAGTTCAACAAACGTTGTAACTTCTAACTGTTAAGCAAAATATCATATGCTCCCATGCTCGTCACTGTTTGCATATCCAGATTAACCTGAGAAACAAAGGTATCATTATACGGGATAAGAAATGTTTTTGCATGTTCTTGTTCAAGTAATTTAACAGATGTATTAATCTCTAAATAGTCATCAATAGGATAGCGATGAATCTCTTTTATTGTACCAAGTATTTGTCCATTTTCAACAATACTGCATCCTATCAAATCAAACCAGAAAAACTGTTTATCTTCAAGTGTGCAATTGCTGCGTGTTTGCTCTTGTGAAACAAAAAGTTGTTGGGTAACAAGTTTACGTGCATCATCAATAGTGTTTATACCTGTAAATTTTACAGTATGACTCTTTGCATTGTAGTGTTCAATAGTGAGGTTACGTTTTTTATTGGTTATGAAAGTTGCCCCAACTTTAAATTGTTGGGGAAAATCTGAATCAATATGCAGTTTTAGTTGACCTTTTAGCCCAACTGTTTTACCAAGTTTGGCAACATAGATTGATTCAGACAAATTTAATCACTTACAACTTGTATTTTGTACGATACACCATCTTTTGCTTTACAACCATTTACCATGGTTTTTAAAGCATTAATCATGTTTCCATTCTTTCCAATAAGTTTGCCAATATCCACACTGTTTGCTTGTATTGTAATCTCTGAAAAAGTTGAATCAATCTGATTAAGTGTTACCTTAACATCATCAGGATGCGTTACGATAAGTTTGGCGTAACTTTGTACAAAATCTTTAATCATAAGAAGTTAATTATTTTGCAGTAAGTTTTTTAACTTTATCACTAGGTTTTGCACCAACACTTAACCAGTAGTTTAATCTGTCTTCATCAATTTTTAAAACTTTTGGCTCAACAACTGGGTTATAGTAACCAATTGATTCAATCCAACCACTGTCTCTTCTTTTTCTGCTGTCTGTTACAACGATTCTGTAAAATGGTTTTTTCTTTCTACCCATTCGTGTTAATCTAATTACTGTCATATTTTTTCCTTGTTTATTGTATATTTTTAGTATTGACATATGGATTTGTATAAATACATACATCAACACTAAGAAAATTGCTATCGTGGTATTTGAGGACCACCTGCACCTTGCATTTGAGACAACATATTTTGCATCCCTTTCATGCCACCTTTAGAACTGAGCTTTTTTGCCATTTTTGAAGCATTTTTAAACTGTTTCAAAATTTTATTAACCTGCAACTCAGACAAGCCTGCCCCTTTTGCCAATCGTCTTTTTCGTGAAATATTAAGCAAAGATGGTGTTTCTCTCTCTTTGAGCGTCATTGATCCAATCAATGCCTTTATTCTGACAATCTCTGTTGAATTTTCCATATCCATATCTTTTAGCTGATTGGCCATTTGACCCATCCCAGGAATCATTCCAATGATCGATTTCATGCTTCCCATTTTTTTCATCATCTCAAGCTGTTCTAAAAAATCGATAAAATTAAATTCACCTTTTTTAATTTTTTTAGTGATCTCTTTAGCTTTTTTAGGATCAATAATTGCGGATGTTTTCTCAGCCAATCCTTCAACATCTCCTGCACCCATAAGACGTGATACGATTCTTTGCGGAATAAACACATCAAGATCCGGCATCTTTTCACCAACACCAATAAATCGTAAAGGAACACCTACTTGATGAGCAATGGATAAGGCAACCCCACCCTTAGTATCCCCATCAAATTTTGATAAGATAACTCCATCAATACCAATTTTTTCTTTAAACGATGTTGCTGTTTTCGTTGCATCATGTCCCGTAAGTGCATCTGCAACATAAAAGATCTCATCAACATCAACTGCATCACGTACATTTTTAAGCTGACCCATAAGTTCATCATCAATAGCCAGTCGACCAGCAGTATCAATTAACAATACATCATACGCTCCATCTTGAGCTTTTTTCTGCGCACCTTTAGCTACTTGTATTGGATCCGTAGTATTCTCATCAAAATAGATATCCACTTCAATTTGTGTTGCAATCTGCTTTAATTGCTCAACGGCTGCCAGACGTTGTAAATCCGCAGCAGCAACTAAAACTTTTTTATTTCGTTGTTTTAAATAGCTTGCAAGTTTACCCGTAGTGGTTGTTTTACCACTACCTTGAAGTCCAGTCATCAAAATGGTTGTAACAGAACTTTTTGCAGAATACACAAAACCTTGATTACCCGCAGTAGTTAAAATTGAGTTAAGTTCATTTTGCAAAGCTTTTAAAAATGATTCTTGACCAATTCCATTGGCTTTTGTATTTATCTCGACAGAGTTGAGTAATTGTTTGGTTGTTTTATGATGCACGTCTGATTTAAGCAGTGATTTTTTAAGCTCTGTAATCGCTTTTTTTAAAGCATTAGCATCATCTCTAAATCGAATTTTATTAACAGTACTTTTTATCGAATCGGTTAATTGACCAAACAAATCTTTCTCCTAGTATTTTAAGTTTGAGATTATAGTTAAGATAAGCTTTGGTATAGATTAATTGTGTATCATTTTAAGTGTATTATAAGTTATAAAAAATACAATATCCCAACATATAGGTATTTAGGTATAGTACAAAACTTAAATTTAACTAAGTTTGGTATTCTTTTAAGATATCCTTGACATAAAAAAAGCTTCATCCGAAGATGAAGCTTTTAGACAATGTTAGCAATAGTGTTTATTGACTATCCATTACGTTTTTTCATGATCTCTTCAGCAACATTTTTTGGAACTTCCATGTACTGATCAAAAATCATAGAATACGTTGCTCGCCCTTGAGACATAGAACGTAAATCTGTAGAATAACCAAACATCTCAGCCAATGGTACTAAAGCAATTACAAGTTTTACACCCGCTCTATCATCCATAGATTGAACCTGTCCACGTCGTTTGTTACAGTCACCAATAACATCCCCCATGTAATCTTCAGGAGTTTCAATCTCAACACGCATCATAGGCTCAAGAATACACGCTTGCGCAGCACCTTGTCTACAACCTGCTTTAAATCCCATAGATGCAGCCAATTTAAACGCCATCTCAGATGAATCAACATCATGGTAAGAACCATCATAACATGTAACTCGAATATCAACCAAAGGATAACCCGCTAAGATTCCTCCCGCCATAGTCTCTTTACATCCCTTTTCAACAGCTGGAATATATTCTTTTGGAATAGATCCACCTTTGATTTGGTTAACAAATTCAAAACCTTCGTCATTTGTTTCTTCAGCAGTCATAGGCTCAATCTTAAGATAAACATGTCCATATTGACCTTTACCACCAGATTGTTTAGCATATTTATACTCTTGATTTACACCATTTTTGATTGTTTCTCGATAAGCAACTTGAGGAGCACCAACTTCAGCTTCTACACTAAATTCTCTTTTCATTCTATCTACAAGAATTTCAAGGTGTAACTCACCCATTCCAGAGATAATCGTTTGACCAGATTCTTCATCCGTTTCAACTCTAAACGATGGATCTTCTTGAGCTAGTTTACCTAAAGCAATACCCATTTTTTCTTGATCGGCCTTCGTTTTTGGCTCAACTGCAACAGAGATAACGGGTTCTGGAAAATCCATTCTTTCAAGTACAACTGGATCATCTGCATCTGCTAAAGTATCACCAGTAATTGTTGATTTAAGACCAACAACAGCACCAATTTCACCCGCATATAATTCAGAAACTTCTTCTCTTTTGATAGCGTGCATCTTAAGAAGTCTTCCGATTCTCTCTTTTTTCATTTTTGTTGAGTTCATTACATACGTACCAGACTTTAATTGTCCTCTGTAGATTCTAGTAAACGTAAGTTGTCCAACAAATGGATCGGTCATAATCTTAAATGCAAGACCAGCTACTTTTCCATCATCAGTTGATTCAACAACTACAGGCTCACCTTCTTGTGTTTCACCTTTAATATCTTCAACTTCAAGTGGAGATGGTAAATACATAGCAACTGCATCAAGTAAAGTTTGTACACCTTTATTTTTAAATGCCGTTCCACATGTCATTGGAGTGATTGTCATGTCTAAACAACCTTTTTTAATCCCCGCAATAATCTCTTCATTAGTGATCTCTTCACCTTCAAGATATTTTTCCATCATTTCATCACTGGTTTCAGAAGCAGCTTCGATCATCTTTTCTCGATACTCTTCAGCTGTTTCAACTAAATTTGCAGGAATATCTTCTACATGGTAATTAGAACCCATCTCTGCATCTTGATCCCAAACGATAGCTTTCATTTCAACTAAATCAACAACACCTTGGAAGTTTTCTTCTGCACCAATAGGGATCTGAATAGGTATAGCATTTGATTTAAGTCGCTCATTTACTTGAGATTCAACGTTAAAAAAGTCCGCACCAGTTCTGTCCATTTTATTTACAAAAATCATTCGAGGAACTCGGTATTTATTCGCTTGTCTCCAAACCGTTTCAGATTGTGGCTGAACTCCACCAACTGAACAAAAGACAGCGACAGCACCATCAAGAACTCTCATAGAACGCTCAACTTCAATAGTAAAGTCAACGTGTCCTGGAGTATCAATGATGTTGATCATTAGATCTTCTTTTGTTTTTGGATGTGTCCAGTGACACGTAGTTGCAGCAGAAGTAATAGTAATACCTCTTTCTTGCTCTTGCTCCATCCAGTCCATTGTTGCAGCACCATCATGTACTTCACCAATTTTATGCTCAACACCTGTATAGAATAAAATTCTTTCCGTTGTTGTCGTTTTTCCTGCATCAATATGTGCAGCGATTCCAATGTTTCGTAGTCTATTAAGTGGGGTTTCTCTTGCCATTTTACTGTCCTACCATCTGTAGTGAGCAAATGCTTTATTTGCTTCAGCCATTTTATGAATATCTTCTTTCTTCTTGAATGAGTTTCCTCTTTCATTTGCAGCTTCAAAAAGTTCATTTGCCAATCTGTCTACCATTGTTCTTTCATTTCTTTTTCGTGCAGCATCAACTAGCCATCTAAGTGCTAAAGTTTGACGTCGTACTGGTCGTACCTCGATTGGCACTTGATATGTAGCTCCACCAACTCTTCTAGATTTTACTTCTAAAAGTGGTTTAATATTTTCTAATGCTTGCTCAAAAAGATCAATACCTTTATCTTCACCTCGTGCATCAAGGTTTGCAATTGCACCATACATAATTTTTTCTGCTGTTGATTTTTTACCATCAAGCATAATTGTGTTTATAAACTTTGTGATCAATTTACTGTTGTAAATAGGATCAGCCATTACTTCTCTTACGGGAGCTTTTCTTCTTCTCATTATCTAATCCTTCTACTTATTTTTTTGGTTTCTTCGTACCGTACTTAGATCTTGCAACCGTTCTGTTTGCAACACCAGCCGTATCAAGAGCACCACGAACAATATGGTATTTAACACCAGGTAAATCTTTGATTCGCCCTCCACGTACTAGTACAATACTATGCTCTTGAAGGTTGTGACCCTCTCCACCAATGTATGAAATAACTTCAAAACCAGTAGTTAATCTAACTTTTGCAACTTTTCTTAAAGCCGAGTTAGGTTTCTTTGGAGTTGTTGTATATACTCTTGTACATACTCCTCGTCTTTGTGGACATTTTTCTAAAGCTGGCGATTTAGATTTTTTAATCACCTTTTTTCGCTCTTTTCTAATCAATTGATTAATAGTAGGCATTTTTTTCCTTTTAATTTTTGGACAATAAAATCGAGTATGTGTTAAGATAATCGTTGTCTCTTCTTGGTTTGAACATTTAAAGCAGTGTTCATGCTTCTCGTTGACCCATGCATTTTGCTTGGACGATACTGCCATTCTAGAGAAACTGTATAGTGAAGTTTTCTAAAAAGTTTTGTATTTTATTTAATTTTAGCTTAAAGTATGTTGAGAGTAAGAGTAAGAACTAGAGCAAAGCCAGAATAAACGTAATTGGATAAAGCATCGCATTTGTGTATCGAAGAGCAAAACTTACGTTAAAATCCATAGGAATCAGGTGATCAATGCTCTCATCTTTATTGATTTTTGAGATAAGATGCAAACGAAAAGAGATATCTGCAAATTTCAAGACAATAAGTGTACACATCAAAAAACTAAAATTATTTAAAGCAATACTTAAAAATAAAACATAAAAAAAAGTAGGATTTAGTAAAAAATAAAGAAATATGGATTTTTCATACACGATGTAATTATTTTTGATCATACCCAAAAAGGTATCCGCTTTTTGCCAGTTACTCTCAAAAAGCTCCAGTGCTATAAAAATTGCAAGAAGTAGTATTAAACTCATAAGGATTTAAACAGTTGGGGAACTCCCAACTGTTTTATTATTTATTCGTGATCTGAGAATTTAACTTTTTGATCTTTATACAATCCAGTACCAACTGGAATGGTACGACCAATAACAACATTCTCTTTAAGATCTTCAAGCATGTCCATTTTAGCAGAGATTGCTGCTTCTGTTAATACTTTTGTTGTCTCCTGGAATGATGCCGAAGAGATAATAGAATCAGAAGTAACCGCTGCACGCGTAATTCCAAGTAACAATGGATCAGCAATCGCAGGTTCTCCACCCATTCGAATGATCTTCTCATTTTCAATTTTAAATCGTTTTTTAGATACCATATCTCCAATGATAAATTTAGTATCTCCACTGTCTGCAATGACTACTTGACGTAGCATTTGAGATAATATAACTTCAATATGCTTATCCGCAATATTTACCCCTTGAGATCGATAAACACCTTGAACTTCAGATACGATGAAATAATGCAATGCTTTTTCACCTAAAATTCTTAAAATATCGTGTGAAGCAATTTGACCATCGGTCAATGGCTCACCTGCATGCACAAATTCACCTTCACGCACAAGAATCGCTTTTGCTTTTTCAATCAAATGCTCTGCTCTTTGCCCAGATTCATCTGTAACCACAATTCGCTGTTTATTTCTTAATGGTTTACCAAAGCTTACAACTCCATCAAAAGAAGCAAGCGCTGCAATACTTTTTGGACGCCGTGCTTCAAACAGCTCGGATACTCTTGGAAGTCCCCCCGTAATATCGCTTGATTTTTGTGTTGCTTTTGGTGTTCTACCAATAATATCTGCCAACTCAATTTTATCACCTTCAGCTACAGCCAGTGCTGTTTTTGCTTCAAGTGTGTATCGAGTAACACTATCATTTGCACCTGCAATAATAACCGTAGGCTTATAGTTTGCTGGGAAATATTCATTTACAACCAACTTACTTTGTCCTGTTACTTCATCGTATTGTTCTGAAACCGTAATTCCAGGAATAATATCTTCAAACGCA
>JAYEFX010000081.1:0-2713 GCA_034658775.1 Campylobacterota bacterium | reverse complement strand
GAATTTTTTCATTTATTAGGTATGCTTTTTTAAAGTCGGTACCCCACCCTTTTCCAGATTTTGGAACAGGTTTAGAATTCTTTTGTTTGGAATTTGGTTTTTTATTATTCATATTTGTAGGTTTATTTTGTGCTGTAGCCGTTTGTGTATTTTCAACGGGTGTTGCAGCTGTTTTTTCTGATGAAGCAACAGGTGTTGCTTTCTCAACTGGAGCTGATTGCTCTATAGTTTCGGGTTTAGTTTCGTTTTCGTTCATTATGTATCACCTTATTATATATCTGGTGGTACAAAGATGCGTCTACTTCATGAGGTCTAGCGTTGTCATTTAATTCCAATTCTTCATAAATTGATTTTAACAAAACTTTATCTACTGCAGATAAAAGGTTTTTGGAAAGTTTCTTCCGAGGCTGCATAAATGCAGCTTTTAAGAACTTGTTAAAGCCTTTATCAAACTGTTTTGTTCGATCCTTTTTAATATAAAGAATACTCGACATAACTTTGGGTATGGGCTCAAAAGATTCAGGTGGGACATCAAATAAAATTCGAGCTTCAACTTTTTGCGATTGTGTGATAACCGCTAAAGAATTATACTGTTTATCCGTGACTTTCGCACAAAATTTTTGTGCTACCTCTTTTTGAACCATAACCATAATATGTTCACAATGGTTATCCTCTAAAGCATGTAAAATTATATTGGTCGCAATGTAGTAAGGTAAATTAGCAACTAAGTCGTAATTTCCATCATACAGTGTGGAGTCTGCTCTCCATATATCTAAAACATCAGTGTGGATCAGTTCTAGCTTACCGTTTTCTAACTCATTTTTAAACGTTTTTGATAAGATATGAATTAAATCAGTATCTATCTCATACGCACGTACATCTTTGTATTTGACCATTAAATTTGTCAAATCACCTAAGCCAGGCCCAATCTCAATAAGCTTATTCTTATTTTTGGGAATCGCTTCGACGATCTTTCGTACAATTATATTGTCTTTTAAGAAATTTTGTCCAAATTTCTTCTTTGCTTGTATATTATTCATAGTAAGAAAACATATTATCGAATTGTTACTTATAGTTAGATAATTTTATCTTAATGTAGAATTAATTAGCTATAATAACACGATAAAATAGAATGATTTAGGGAATGTATGAGTAGTTTTGCAAAAAGAATTATACCGTGTTTGGATGTTAAAGATGGCAGAGTAGTCAAAGGTGTTAATTTCGTTGGACTTCGTGATGCTGGTGATCCAGTAGAGGTTGCACGTCGCTATAACACTGAAGGGGCAGATGAAATCACATTTTTAGATATTACGGCTAGCAGTGATAATCGAGATACGATAGTAGATATTGTAAAAGATGTTGCCAAAGAGGTATTTATTCCACTTACAGTTGGTGGAGGCATTCGAAAATTAGATGATATATATAAATTACTTAATGTTGGATGCGATAAGGTAAGTGTCAATTCCAGTGCAGTGGTCAACCCTGATTTTATAAATGAGGGTGCAAAACGTTTTGGAAGTCAATGTATCGTTGTAGCCATTGATGTGAAAAAAGTTGAAGATGGATCGTACCATGTTTTTGTAAAAGGTGGAAGAGAAGATACTGGACTGGATGCTGTAGCATGGGCACAAGAGGTATATGATCGAGGAGCGGGGGAAATACTTCTTACTTCTATGGATACAGATGGACAAAAAACAGGTTTTGAGCTTGATATTACGGGACAAATTTCTTCAATGATAGATATACCCGTGATCGCTAGTGGAGGTGCGGGGACGATGGAGCACATGAAAGAAGCTTTTGATTGTGGAGCCTCAGCTGCATTAGCCGCATCAATTTTTCACTACAAAGAGATTGATATTATGGATTTGAAACATTATCTTCATGATAATAATATTCCAGTGAGACTTTAATTTATGATTATTTGTGCTGGTAATAATGAAACTTTTTCTTATGCAACACCTATTGGTGTGGGACTAATTGAAAGTGCGATTAACCTGACTAGAATTTGTTTGTTTGATAAGCCAGACTTTTTGCTTTTTGTAGGAAGTGCGGGAAGTTATGATGAAAACAGCTATAAAATTTTTGATATAGTAGAATCGACAAGTGCAGCAAACATAGAATTGGCTTTTTTAAATAATGATTGCTATACACCATTGGAAAATGTATTTAACTCACAAACTAAAATGGCTGAAAATCAAACCATCGTAAACTCATCAAACTATATCTCTACGAATAAAAAATTGGCAAAGAATTTTTTAAAATACAATATTGCAATTGAAAATATGGAGTTCTATTCTTTATTGCAAGTTGCTAAAGAGTTTGATATACCAGTTGCTGGTATATTCATCATTACAAACTATACTAATAAAGAAGCACATCAAGATTTCATAAAAAATCATCAAGAAGCTAAAGCTAAATTAACGGCTTATTTAGAGATCAAAAATATTATAAAATAAATGATGTTTCACGTGAAACAAAAGGAAGATAATGCAATCAATATTTGATTTTACATTAAAACAATTGCAAAATGAAGTAAAACCTGCTTTTCGAGCAAAACAAATTTACAATTGGCTATATAAACAATACGCTACATCTTATGAGGATATGAAAAATATTCCAAAGGAGTTGAAGCAGAGTTTGCAAGCAGGCTATTCTATAGCACCCCTAGAGATCTTAACCAAGCAAAAAAGTACGGATGGCAGTATTAAATATC
>JAYEFX010000080.1:0-2718 GCA_034658775.1 Campylobacterota bacterium | reverse complement strand
AAATTGATTTAACTGTTGGGTCTTGGAAACTATCGCACAGTATTCATCACTGGATAAATGATGGGCTTATGGCCATATTCTTTTTTGTTATTGGACTAGAGATAAAAAGAGAAATTTTAGCGGGTGAACTTTCAGATATAAAAGTTGCAATTTTACCTATTTTAGCAGCAATCGGAGGTATGGTTTTCCCTGCACTAATATATCTTAGTATCAACCATGCCCAATCAGGCGCAATGGGTTGGGGAATCCCAATGGCTACGGATATTGCATTTGCTATTAGTGCTTTGGTTCTTTTAGGAAAAAGAATCCCTACTGCATTGGTTACGTTTTTAGTTGCATTTGCTATTGTTGATGATTTGGGTGCTGTTTTGGTTATTGCTATATTTTATACTGAACAGATAATTATGCTCCCACTTGCTTTAGCAGGAATCTGTTTTTTTATTTTAGTTGTTTTTAATCGTGTTGGAATACATATGATTTTACCCTACTTTATAGTTGGAACCTTTCTGTGGTTTTTTATGTTGGAATCTGGTGTTCATGCAACCATAGCAGGAGTAATTGCAGCATTAACCATTCCATCTAAGCCAAAACAAACGCCTATCGATTTTACACGTCATGCAAAAACCTTAATTGAAGAATATGACAACTATCCAGTATGCCAGGATCATGTGGTACATGAAAACCAAAAAGCAATTTTAATTAATATAAAAGATAGAATCAATGCGGTTGGCACTCCTGCATCTAGACTTGAACATGATTTACATCTTCCTGTTGCACTCATTATAATACCTCTTTTTGCACTTGCAAATGCAGGAATAGCCATAGATTTTAAATCAATTAGTAATACTATTATGGAACCAATATCCCTTGGAATTATTGCAGGTCTTATTGTAGGAAAAATCATAGGAATATTTGGAGTAACTTGGCTTGCCGTAAAATTAAAAATCGCAACACTTCCTCAAGGAAGCACTATGAGTCAAATTTTTGGGGTATCTTTTCTTGGTGCTATTGGATTTACTATGTCTATTTTTGTAGCAGATTTAGCATTTATCAACACACCTGAACTTATTTTTCAAGCTAAAGTTGGTATATTGACAGCTTCATTATTTGCAGGTTTATTTGGATTTTTTTGGCTTAAGTATGTAGCTAAAAGTGCTGCTGCATAATCTTTCCAATTTGAACTGAGATTTATATTATTATATCATCTACATACTATTTAAGAGCAACTTGTATATAATATATAAAGACTAAAAGGTTATTCTAAATGAAATAAATTTGACAGTTAAAAATTGAGGTTCATGATGTCACATAAAAATAATACAATAATTTTAGTTTTATCTTTATTTATATTATTGAATAGTATTGTTTACTTTACAACGCAGATCAATCAACAAGAAAGAATCAAAGCTTCCTTGGATGGTCATCTGGATAAACTTAAAACTCACTATGAGATAGTCTTAGAACATCAAAAACTAACTGCGGATGCAATATATAAAAATACCATAATAAACAACGATATCATTGAAATATTTTCTGCTGCATGGAAAACTGACGATGAAAATAAGAAATCACTCTTAAGAAAGAAACTTTATACTGTATTGAAAGATAGATATGAAATTATGAAAACAAAAGGTATTTTACAATATCACTTTGTATTTCCAGACAATAAAGTATTTCTACGTATGCATAAACCTAATAAGTACAATGATGATTTAAGTAGTATTCGTCTTGACTTTAAAAACACAAATGAAATAAAGAAGCTCAACAGAGGTTTATCTCCAGGTAAAACAGCACATGCATTTAGAAATATATATCCAATATATGATAAAGAAAAGAACTATATTGGTGCACTGGATGTTGCTTTTCCTAGTGAAGTTTTACAAAATAGCTTAACTACTATTAGCAAACTGCATACCCATTTTATTATCAATAAAGATGTCTTTGATGTAAAATCTTGGAATAGAGATGATATGATTTTAAAATATCAACCAAGTGCTGAGCATACTAACTACTTTCTTACGATGACAAAACAACATAAAAAAGAGACTTGTATCACGATGTTGAACAAACACTTACAAGATAAAAAAGAGCATATAGACGATGGAATAAAAAATGATAAACAATTTAGTTTATACTATTCGCACGATTTGGACATAAGAGTTGTTTCCTTTTTACCTATTAAAAATAATATTACAAATAAAACAATCGCATGGCTCGTAACCTATGAAAATAATGATTTTATAGTCAAAACATTGCGAAACAGTTTGTACATAAGAATTATCTCATTTTTTATATTCTTATTATTATCCTATTTTATTTATAAAATTATTAATCAAAAAGAGATTTTAAATACAGAAGTGGATAATAAAACAAAAGAGCTCAAAGAATTTAACTTAAATCTAAAACAAAAAGTTAAAGATGAAGTTTCCAAAAATTTAGAAAAAGAGTTAATTTATTCAACTGAGATTGAAAAACATTTAACTAAAGAGCGATACTTACGATCAATCATGTCAACAGTTTCGGATATAAATCAATACCTAATAACACAACAATCTCTTGATAAATTACTTCAAATAACATGTGAACGTTTTGTCAAACACAGTCCTTCATATGTTAGCAATAGCAAGAGAGGCAGAGGTTGATTTTCCAATCGAAAGAATTAATGAGATAGCTGATAAAGTAGCACATATCGCTAAAATTTCTCCATCATTAACGACT
>JAYEFX010000079.1:0-2747 GCA_034658775.1 Campylobacterota bacterium | reverse complement strand
GTCTTACAAAAATATCAGATGTTAAAATTGCGGAGATTATTTTTCTTAGTTTTATAGGTGTATTGGTGGGTATGAGTATTATGCCCATGGTCTTTAGGTATAAAGAAGATATTGGAAAGAAAAGGGGCGATGATGTTTAATCCATTGTTGATTATTGAGTTGGAGTTTTCACTTGATGAGGATGAAAAAGATTTGTTGTGATGTTGAAGTGATTAAAACTAACTATCAAAAATCTAATTAAGACGTTTATTATACAATCATTAACCCAACCTGCTTGTCATAAAAACTACGACTAATATCCAACATCTTTGTAGCCAATGATTTAGGTTCAAGCACAAGTAAATTGGGTTGCCACTTTTTAAGCTCATAAATGAGTTCTCGCTCGCTTGTTGCTGTGAGTAATAATTCAACGGATCCATCATCGTATTGTTTGGTTATGAGCTGAGAAGAGGATAAGGGTCTTCGTATAAAATACTTTCCAACTTCTGCATCAGCTAAAAGGCGTACTTCAAACAATTCACTATTGGGTTCAAACCAAACATTAATGGCAGATTTAAGTTTACTTAGGGCTTGAGGGTCTTTAGTGAAAGATTTATTTGTAATGATGAGCTTCTCTATATCCTTAATGTAAAATGTTTTTAATTTATCCACACTTACATCATTTCCATACAGATACCAATACCCTTCAAAGGTAGTAATCTTATAGGGTTCAACAAATCGATATTTACTTTTAAAATGAAACTCTATTTGTTTAGATTGGATAATGGCATCTTGAAGTTGTTTGATCAGATCTGTTTTGTCTGAGATATCTTCAATCTCTATTTTTGAAAAGATTGGATTATCATGAGTGTTTTGTATTTTATTAAACATGGTATTGGCTTTAGATCCAAAAGAACTGCCCATAGATGAAGCTAACTCTTTTAATACATCCAAAACTAAGTCTTCTTCAAAGGATAGATTCTTATCCAAAGAGTGTCCAGGTTTAACTTGCCATTTATGTCCATTCTTTTCAATAGGCAAGCGATTAATCAATCGTTCATTAAAATCACGCTGTATGGTTTTAGTAGAAACATTATACTCAATGGCCAAATCCTTAACACTAAGAACTTCACCCTCACGTAATCGTTGCCAAATATTGGTTAAACGGTATAAAATCTTATCGTAATCATGTTTTTTCATAAGCAACCTTTTTCGGACATTAAGTAGTCTAAATAGTATAGTACAATTTTTTAAATAACATAAGGATTAGATTATGGAAGAACTTATAATAGCCTGTTTGGTTTTTGGTTTAGTATTTGGAATTATATAAAAAAGGAGTTTGATGATGGAATGGTTAATAGGGTTTACACTTATGAGTATTGTTGGTGGAGTTTATGATGAGATTTGCTATATTAGAAGTAGCAAGCAACTGTAACAACTTCTGTATCAACAAATTAAAGATGATGGAGATATTATGGAATTAATTATTATGCTTTTAATTATACTCGTTCCAACTTGGTTTATCGTTCATGTATTTATTAAATAGTTGTTTGGTGGTTATGATGCATAGTAGTTATATGGAGTTGGATTATTATGAAAAATTTTATAATATTAATATAATTATATTGATATCCAAGTTTCAAGATATTATTGAAAAACAAGGATAAATGTATACCAAACAATACTTGGGAAAACTATTTTACATAAATAAGAATAAGTGAATTGCAGTTAATATAGAGAACACATATTGGAGATATTAAACATGACTAATCAATCTACACCCTCAACACAAATTTATAAATACAAATTGATCAATAACCATATTATCTTTTCCATTGATAATAAAACTGCATTATTAGATACAGGTGCAAACAGTATTGGTAATGAAGAGTTGATCTTTATGAATCAAACATTTAACGTAGCTAAAAATTTCTTAGGTACGTCAATAGAACAAATCAGCAAATATGTAGGTACTCATATTGATATTTTATTTGGAATTGATATCATACAAAATTTTGATTTGTTGATTGATGCTAAATCACATACTTTAGTATTTAGTAATGAAGCATTAAGTTTAGATGGAATCCATTTGCCACTTAGTAATGATAGTATAATCAGTGCTGTTGTAGACAATGAATACATAAAACTATTTTTCGATACAGGTGCATCAACTTCATATATACATTCAAGTTTCACAGAAAATAAAATTACAGCAGGAGCGACAGATGATTTCTTTCCTGCTTATGGGAGCTTTAAAACAAATTTATACAGTATAGATACCCAAATAGCACAAGAGGATATCATGTTGAAGTATGGAGTGTTACCCAAAGCGTTAGAAGCTCCCTTGTTGCTTCATGACACACAAGGAATTATAGGCGTAGAACTACTGCAACATTTTAATTGTTTGCTTTGTTTTAAAACCAATACAATGATATTGCAAAAATACAAACCTAAAAAAATTGTGTTTTTTACTGGTGCTGGTATAAGTGCTGATTCTGGAATATCTACTTTTAGAGACGCCGATGGCTTATGGGAAAATTATGATGTGCAAAAAATCTGTACAGCTGGTTGTTTGGATACAAATAGAGATGAAACGGTAGAGTTTTACAATAATAGAAGATTAGATTTAAAAGACAAACGACCCAATAAAGCCCATCACACTATTGCACGACTACAAACTCAATACTCACAAAGCATTAAAATAATTACCCAAAATGTAGATGATCTGTTTGAAAAAGCAGGCTGTAAAGATGTATTGCATGTGCATG
>JAYEFX010000078.1:0-13483 GCA_034658775.1 Campylobacterota bacterium | reverse complement strand
CTCTTTAAGTGCCAAGGTACGCTGTTCTACTTTTTGTTCCAAATTGCTGTTAAGCTCAGTGAGCTCTTCGGTCATATTGTTCGCATGCTGTGCAATTTTTTGAAACTCTTTAAACGTTAACTTTTGGGTGTCAATAAGCGATGCATCGTTTAAAGATAATCGTATGTTTTCCAGATCCTGACGCAATAACAGTGTAAAATACTGATAGATCATCATACCACTGATAAACAACAACAAAGACAATCCTAAAATCTGCACCACATAGGTAACCACTTTATTGTTGTATTCTTGAGTTTTCTTTTTTAATACCTTCTTGATTTCATCAATGTACACTCCACTTCCTAGCATCCAATTCCATGGTTCAAATGAATGGGCATAAGAGATTTTAGGGGCTAGAGTATTCGTGGTTGGTTTATTCCATACGTATTGCACGTATCCACCATCAGGCAGTTTGGAGATATCAATAAGCTCCTTAATCACTTTTTTCCCATTTGGATCGGTAAAATCAATAAGGTTTTTTCCTGCATTTTCTTTTAAAATAGGATCCGCTATATTTATGCCATCAAAATTATAAATAAACACATACCCCGTGCCATCACGATCATTTCGCATCTGTTCAATAGCATCAATAATCTCATTTTGCAGATCATGCAGAGGTTTTTTATGGAAATCTTTATTGTATTTGTATTGAATAAATTTTAGTGCTCTTTTTGTCTCTTTTTTGACAAACTCTTTTTGAGATACATAATACTCTGCTTCTATTTTTTTAATATCTTCTTTGTATTCCACATATGCGTTGATCAAAACCACGGCAATTACTAAAATACTTAATAACGACGCAAAGAAAAAGCTGATTCGATTAAATTTATTAATGCTCTTATTGTAAAAAAGTTTTTTTAACATTTTTTGGCTTAAAAAGCCCTCCTTTTTATCTTGTACTTAGCACCTAGGTATCAATAGTGTAAATAATTTCCGTTTTATTTTTTATTTTTTTTATCTCTTGCACATGTAAATTTGGAATATTCATCTGCATTAATTCTTGCGTAGTTTGAATATTGTTCAATGCCAAGTGTTTCAAAACTATGCCACGATATGCCTTTGCCCAATGGCTTACAACTTTTCCCTCTTTGATAAATTTCATTGTAACATACGGTGATTTAGGTGTGTAGAATTTATCGTAAAATCCCGCACGTAAATCAATAATCTCTTCACCTAAATATTGGTCCAGTGCCGCAGAAAAATTTTCTTTATAGAATTTTTCCACTACCGTATTGGGTAATTTTGCCCCTTGCTTAAATTTATAATCCGGTATAATGTCGCTGGCTTGTATGGGGCCAAATAAGTTTGAAAACAACAGCACATTAGTATCGCAATAGTTTTTCTCTTTCTCATTTAAATCATCGTACCCCAAGTAATCAAATGCCACACCAGTATAACGCTGTATCGCTTTCATCCCTGGTTTTTCAAGCACGCTTTCTTGATATCGAATCACTTCAGATTCTTTTTTCAAACCAAACCATGCACTTAACTCTTCAATACTGTTTCTTTTGAGCAACTCTTCATATTGAGTTATTATCTCTAATCGTTTTTCATACAGCTCTTCAAAAATAAAACTGTTTTTTGATATTTCAGACAGATCGCCCCCACTTCGTTTTGTTTCTGCTGGTGCTAAAAGTATTTTCATCTTAATTTTTTTTCATCCCTATAAATATAAATATCGCAATAACAACACCTAATCCCACCCATGCATAAGGCTGATTAAACACCATTAAAAAATCGATGATCTCTTGTAAAAACAGTCCCCACAAACTGATCGCTATAAGTGTGGCAATGGCAATAATACTAATTGTCGTAAAATGACCAATACCAATCAAATACCCAATCATAGACCCTACAATAGGTCCTGTCATCCAAAAAGGGATAAAAACAAATCCAAACAGTCCCACTACTCCATATTTATCAAACATATGTTGATGCTTTTTTTTATACAGAGTTACTTTTTCAAAAAAATGTTGCAAAGATTTAATTTTTATTTGTCGATTAAAACTTAATGCAAATAAAGGGTACAAAACAAGTACCAGCATCATCTCTGCTATATAATTCGTGCCAATAACCATAAAGTGAGGAAGATTGGCTGCATAACCTAATGACAATGAGGGTACACGTCCAACAGCATAGTTGGTCACCACCATTGCAAAAAGTTTTTTTGCTAAAATAGGATCAACAACAAAAACTAAACCCAAACAAACAAGCCCACTTAAAAGAAGTACCCCCGCAAGAAGTAAAATTCTTCCAGGAGCGTTGCTGGTTAATTTTTGCAAAAGAGCAAACATCAATTTAGTCCTAAAGTACTTTTAATGCCTTTTGCATTAACTCTATGTGATAATTTTCTTGATAGTTAATAAAGTCAAAAAATTTAGCCAACTCTTCATCGTTAACTGCAGCTGCAAGTTGTGTACACATCTCTTTAGCCCCTTTTTCTTCTTCAATCCCATCAAGCATAAATTGTTTGATATCGGTTGCGGTATACAACTCTTTAATAATGGTTCGAGGGATATTCAATATCCCCATTTTTGCCAACATGTTTCCAAAACTTTTCAGATGAAAATGAGATTCATCTACCAAGTCTTGATACACATCGTTGAGTACCATGTTGTCCGTAAAGTTTTGCATGTAAAAATACACCATAATCAGTTCATACTCTTTGTAACTCTCTTCAAATAAAAAATAGGTTAAAGCATCTGTTTGCTCTTTATTAAGATCTTTATCTTCATAGGTTCGCTCTTTAGAAAACGCGGTAATAGGAGCATCATTCAGATCATCTTTTAAAAAGTTCTCCAGTGCCACAATGATGTAGTACTCATCCGAAATAATACGCGAAAATAGTACCGATTCACTGTATTGTCCCATGGATACTTTAATCTCATTAATCAAGTATTGAAAATATTCAAAGTTGCTTTGTTTTTCAAACTCTATTCCATATTTATCATAATCGTACGCAATCTCATTTTCTTTTAATTCTTGAGATATCCACTTTAAGTGTCGAAACAAAATATTGGAAAAGTCATACAAGGTATCTTTGATTTTAGGGTCATTAATGGCAAAAGAGGTATACAATACCTTTAACCACAATTCATGTTTTGTTTGAAACAGCTCTTTATTCATTTTATACATCCTCTTTATTTTCTTCATTGGGCATGGATAAACCTTGACAACTCTCTTGCATGCTCATCTTAAACAATTCATCGGTTTGTCCTTTAGCCCTATTTTCATAGTTGATCCAGCACGCATCACAACTTAACAATACCATGGTACTGCAAATTCGTAGTTGTTCTGGAGCATGCTGCAATTTTTCCATCATCTTTTCTTTGGCTGCTTTTGCATTAACAACCGTATCGCCTTTGATCATCTCCGTAAAAATTGATCCTGCAACCACTGTATCTGTACACCCGTTTGTTCCAAAAGAGATCATCTCAATAATACCATTATTGATCACCATGTACATCGATACAAACTCATCTGTTTCATCGTCATACGCCACACCTGCACAATTTAGATCTTCCAGATTTCCATAATTTCGTGGATTCATCATGTGATCCAATATCTCATTTGTTACTTCAGGAGTAACGTGTTGTTTCATTTCCTCATTTGTCATTGTTTAAAAACTCTCCTTGTAGATAATACCATTGATTTTTTTCTTTTATAAATTCACTTTTTTCAATAAAAGAACTCTCTTCATTGTTCGTTTGCATAGTAGCTTTAAATGTCACGCTAGAGCGTTGATCTGCATCAATAAACTCAATTATTTTCAAACTTTGAAACGAAGTAGTGTCCATAAACTCTTTAATACTTTTGGCCCATTGTTTTTGATCGTCTTGAAAATCTACATTTTTTCCATGGGTGGTACGCATAATGTATTTACTTTCACCCATTGCATAAGCACAAAAACGTGACTTCATCAAAGTCAAGGCATCTTTTGCCCTAGCCCCTTTGTGCAATGCTGCGCAACACTTTTTATATTTTACACCACTTCCACAAGCACAAGGTTCATTGATTGAGCGTTTAATCAAAATTGATGGTTTCGTGCCGCATCCACAATAATAGTTGTACCCGTAGAGTGTGCAAAATCATTTGAACACAACAATGTTACAATATTTGCCACATCTTCATCGTTGCTGCTTTGCGTTTCATTTGATGAGACGCAATTGATCCGGATCCCATACTCTTCAAGCTTGGCAGCTTTAGCCGTTGCATAGGCCTCTAAAGCAGCATTTGCAGCCAAGTAACCCGTATCTTGGTTTTGCACCGAAGACAAATAGATAAACGTAGGATCAATTCCCAATTTTAAAAATGGCAAAACCTCATCTAAAAGCTCTTTATGTTGGAGGAAATTATTTTTCATGTACTGATCAAGTGTAGGCTTTTTATCACTATTACTAGCCATAGGATTGCTCACTACAATATCAATACCTCCATAGTTTTTTACCGTTTCATTGACTACTTTTTCTAAATTTTGATCATCCACCTCAACAACTACAGCTCCTAAGTTACTTAGTTCTTGAATAATTTTTGCACCTAAAGCAGAATTAGAATGGCGCACCAATGCAATTTTTCCACCGTAGGTTTCAACTTCATCTTCAATGACCACACTTTCATTTTCTATTTGCAGGATTTGTTCAGATGCAAAAGAGTGATATCCACCAAGAGCATCACATTTTAGTAGCGCACTAAGCGTATTGGATACGACCGTTTTAGTTTTGTACAATGTTCCAATACTTGGTGCAAAAGCGATGGTTCCAAAGTTTTCCCACACCGCCCAAGAGGGGGTTAATTCTTCATTGTTTTCAAGATACTCTTCCAGTGATGCTGTTGTGTCTTCATTCACAATCATTGCATTTGATCCTAGCATCTGTACGCTGTAAGCATTCAGTGGTGCTTTATTGGCCAACTCTTCTAGCTTGTCAAAGTTTGAAAAATGGATCGCTTTTTTAGAGTTATCAAAGTTTGCCAATAATGCAACACCCGAATAATCACTCAACTTTTTTCTCATGTAGGCAAATACTTCTAAGTTTGTTTGCAATGGGATATCTTTATTTTTTGTTTTGTACACATCAATGATACAATTGCTCGCCTTTTCAAAAATATTTCCAATGGAATCCAGAAGTGATTTATTGATCTTTTCAACTTCATCCCCACATACGACAGCACCATTTTGGATAAGATAATTTGTTGCTTTATTTTCAACCAAAACAATCTTTTCGTAGCAACTTTGCACATCATTTCCAAACGTAATTACAGTATTGTCTTTTAATACAATAGCATCTATTGTCTCAAGATTCGTACCCTTAGTTTTTTTAATAAATGCCTGTACCAATTCAAATTGCATTGGCATATACGGCAACACTAAAACAGTATCCCCAAATACGGCTGATATAATCTCTTTTTCATCTTCTAAATGCATCAATGTCTGAATCGATCCAATGCTTGAATTTTGGACAAAAGTATAGGGTAAAACTGCATGAAGTAGGCTCTCAAGAGGTGCTTGCAAAAATGAAACAATATCCAAATGATCCATCTGGTTTTGCTCATTAATTTGTTCAATATCTTCTATGGAAACCGTATACGAACTGTTCTGATCATCCTCTAGTGTAATAAAATTTTCACTGTGATTAAAAATATTTTCTTGTGCATGCTTTAATGAACACAAAGAAAAATCTCCCACTAATGCATGCTGATGCTGTTTTAGTAAGTCCGCCAAATATTGCAACTGCGCTATCTCATTTTTGATGGTTAAAAATTGTTCGTGTTTGTATTTACTCTTCATGATTTGCCTTTATGGTGATGCGTTTATATAGCGATTATTATACCAAAACCATTATAAATTTTTAAATTGTTCGTAGATATCCCATTTGGGATCATTTTGAATATGAAAATCTATTTTTTTATCCCCATCTCTTTTAAAGTATTCGATGCAATCTTTTACGGTTTGTTGCGCATCTTGAGTATAGATATAAAAACTAAATATTCCGTGATCCACATCATTGATCACGTAAATAACCTTTTTTTGTGTTTCCAGTTTAGTCAATACACCCTCTTCAAATCCAGAAAAAAAGGCTAAGGTACTAATCTCTGGAAACATCACATCGTCTCGTGTTGTGTATTGATGTGTAATGGTCAGAAGTTGTGGGAAAGCATCTTTGTTCATCCCCTCATCTTGAGATATTTTTAATAATCGATTTAAATTTTTTGTTTCTTTTAAGTACCAATTGTCTTGATTCATAGTGGGCAACTCTTTATGATAGATTTTTACTTATTGTAGTTAATCAAAGATTAGAGTTTCATTTGAAATAGTATAAACCCAATCAATTAGCTTGAGCTAAGGATCTCCCGCAAAGATAAGCACTCGCCCATGCAAAAGAAAAATTATATCCACCTCTATGCCCAACTATATCCACTACTTCCCCTGCGAAATAAAGTCCATCCACATGTTTACTTTGCATCGTTTGATCATTAAGTTCACTGGTACTTACTCCACCCCCACTTACCTCAGCATGTTTGAACCCATGGGTTTGTGCAATCTCAAAACGCATATTTTGAATATTGTTTACGGTTTCTTTTATCGTATTTCCAATAACTACAGGGATAAGTTTTTGAGGCAAAACTCCTTGCAACAGCTTCTCAATCGTTTTTTTAGGCTGTTTTTTTTGCATTGCAGACAGTAGGTTTAGCAATTGTTTTCGATCAAACGTTGGCAAAAGATTCAGTGCAATAGATACTTTGGAGTGTTGCTGTAAAGCAAAAGAAGCGGCAGTTGATATATCTAAAATACCAAATCCAGAAACTCCATATTTTGTAAACAACAGATCTCCTAGTTGTTGTTCCTCTTGTTTATCATTTACATACAAAGTGATCATCGATAAAAGTTTCACCCCAAATAGCCTTGAGGGAATTGACGATTCGATCTCTAAACCAACCAAACTTGGGTACGTAGGAAACACCGTATGACCAAATTTTTTCGCAATATCCAATCCCCCTTGAGTGGCACCCAATTGCGGTGCTGCACCTAAGCCAGTGGTTACCAATACCTTATCAAATATTTTGTCTTGAACCATAAATTTAGCATCTTTTTGTGCAATATTTTCAACCGTACAATTAAAAACAAAATTAATCCCCAAGCGCTTTGCTTCGTTCTCAAGAACAAAAACAACCGCTTTTGCTTCATTGGACAAAGGATAAACTTTGCCATCTTCTTTTACATCCAATAGCAATCCTAAATTTAAAAAAAAGTTTTGTATTTTTTTAAAATCAAATTGTTTGAGAGCGTAATTAACAAAAGAGGTGTCGTATCCAAAATAGTTCTCTTTAGAAAATGTGCTGTTTGCAATATTGCATCTGCCATTACCACTGGCTAAGATTTTTTTGCCTATTTTATCATTTTTTTCAAAAATGGTGATATGAAGATTGGGATTGGTTTGTTTTGCCGTAATGGCTGCCATCATCCCTGCAGCTCCTGCTCCGATGATGGCAATAGTACTCATGCGAAATTACGCGTCAGCGTTCTTTTTAGCTTTTGCTGCTCGTCGTCGTTTGCTCTCATCCAATTCTCGTTTTCGAATTCGAATCGTTTGAGGTGTAATCTCAACAATCTCATCATCTTCAATCCACTCTAAAGCCAACTCTAAAGACATAACTCTATGTGGAATAATCTTAATCGCTTCATCCGCTCCACTTGATCGTACATTTGATTGTTGTTTTGCTTTTACTGGATTTACATCAAGATCATTTTCTCGTGCATGTTCACCAATAATCATACCGTTGTATACTTTATCTTGAGTTTTAATAAACATTTGACCTCGATCTTGAAGATTAAAGATTGAATACGCTACAGCTTCACCTTGTTCCATAGAAACCAATGCACCATTCATTCGACTGGTTACGCTTCCAGAGTAAGGTCTAAATTCTAAAAATGAGTGGTTCATTACACCCTCACCTTTTGTTGAAGTTAAAAATTCATTTCGGTATCCAATAAGTCCTCGAGCTGGAATTTCAAACTCACATCGAGTTTGTCCATTACCCATAGGAACCATGTTTGACATTACGGCTTTTCGTTTACCTAATGTTTCAATAACAATACCCGAAAACTCATCAGGAATATCCGTAACCAAATGCTCAAATGGTTCCATTTTTACACCATCAACCTCTTTTACAATTACCTCTGGTCGTGAGATAGAAAATTCAAAACCTTCACGTCTCATGTTTTCTGCTAAAATAGTGATCTGCAACTCACCTCGTCCATTTACTTCAAATGCCGCATCACCTTTTGGTGTGTAGTTCATTGCAATATTGGTATTCATCTCTGCTGCAAGTCGTTCATCAATTTTATTCGATGTTACAAACTTACCTTCAGTTCCTGCTAATGGAGAATCATTTACAGCAAAAGTAACCGATAATGTTGGCTCTTCAATATGCATTGGATCTAGTGGCATTGGGTTTTCTGGATCACATAAAGAATCACCAACATCGATTGTTTCAAATCCAGCAATAGCAACAATATCACCATGTCCTGCTTTTTCAATGTCCATTCGCTCTAAACCTTTAAATCCAATAAGTTTAGAAACTCTACCTTTAATTTTTTCACCATCTGCTTTTACCAGTAAAACATTTTCACCCATAGAGATTGTACCGTTAAAGATTCGTGCAACTCCGATTTTACCAATAAAGTTATCATGCGTTAAGTTAAACACTTGAAGTTGAAGACCGTTATCATCTGATCCTGTTGGTGAAGGTACAACATCTACAATCAGATCCAATAATGGGATCATGTTTTCATTTGCATCATCCAAGGACATCTTTGCGTAACCATTTTTTGCTGCTGCGTAAACTACTTCAAATTCCAGCTGCTCTTCATTGGCACCCATTTGATCAAATAGATCAAACACTTCATCCACTACTCTATCGGGATCAGCTGCATCTTTATCAATTTTATTTACCACAACAATTGGTTTTAAACCTAATTCTAAAGCTTTTTTTACAACAAACTTCGTTTGTGGCATAACACCCTCTTGCGCATCAACAAGCAATAAAACAGAATCAACCATTTTAAGAACACGCTCAACCTCTCCACCAAAGTCTGCATGGCCTGGAGTATCAATAATATTGATTCGCGTATCTTTATAATCAATAGCGGTATTCTTAGCAAGGATCGTGATCCCTCTCTCTTTTTCGATGTCATTACTGTCCATCATTCTTTCGTCCAATTCGGCTCGGTCTTCGAAAGTTCCTGATTGTTTTAACAACTCATCTACAAGCGTAGTTTTACCATGGTCAACGTGTGCAATAACGGCAATATTTCTAATATCTCTCATATGTATCTCTTTAATATAGTTTTCAAGGGAGTTTTTGCAATTGCAAAATTATCTTGATTAGTTTTCGCGATTATATCTAAAGTTAACTTAAGGTTGAGACTTATAAAGTATTTATTTTAGGTATTTACAGTACCATTGGAAGTGTTATTGTAACCAATGCCCCTTTGTAAAAATTCTCTTTATATTTAAAACTATTGTTTTTTATCTCCAGCTTTCCATGCATCCCTTTTTCAATTAGGTTGTAGGTCATGTGCAGTCCTAAGCCTGTACCTTGCTCTTGATGTTTAGTTGTAAAATAGGGATCAAATACCTTAGGAAGAATCTCCTTTTCTATCCCCCCTGCACTGTCTTGAAAATAAATATTAAGTTCACTATTTTTCATCTCGGTACGAATTATAAATATTCGTTCACCTTGAACTGTATTTTTCAAGGCATCTTTTGCATTGTTAAAAATATTAATAAAACATTGCGTGAGTTCATTGGGGTACCCTTGCACTTCATTGTCTTTTTGTAAATCCAACTCAACATCAATATAATTATTTTTTATCTCCCCTTCAATAAGATGGATAAAACTTTCGATATTTTCATTTAAACTAAACTTTTGAACAACATGATCACCTTTTATAAAATTTTTAAAATCATCTATCGTTTTGGATAGATACTGTGCATTATTGTTAATCTGTTCACACGATTTATGAATCATATCATCATCCAACAAACCAAATTCTTGTTGAACTTGTAGCCCTGTTGCACTTGTAGAGATTACAGACAATGGCTGCCTCCATTGATGCGCAATATTTCCAATCATCTCCCCCATGGCTGCCATTTTTTCAGAGTGGAAAAGTTTTTTTTCAATGTTTTTACTTTTTTCAACTTCAATAATTATTTTTTGTTCTAAGTTTTCATTAATCTCTTTAAGTTCAAGTGTTTTTTTCTGCACATCCTTTGCCAATATCTCTTTTTGATTTACTGTTTTGTAAATAAAGTAAAACAATAGAAGTAAAACAACAAACAAGACGATTCGTATAATACGCGTATTTTTAATGGAAATAGCAATAAAAGGATCTTTTTCATACGATACTATCCATGCCAATATTTTATTTTCTATATTTCCATACACAGGGATAAACGCAACAGAGATAACCCAATTGTGTTCATCTTGTGTGTACAATGCAAAACTTTTCCCTATGTTAATTTTTTGCTTAATCGTTTCTGCAACATTTTCAAGATTTTTTTTATTTTGAGTGATGCACGTTTCTACTGAATGTTGATTGGTCATAGTGATCATGTAGTTTGGGTGTTCTGCACTTTTATTGTATTTTACAATAAGGTCATCTCTATCCCACGTTTTTGCATCAAATATTTTTTTATCCACTAAAAAATGGGTGTGCATTTTACTGATTAATGTAAAATTATTTTGCACCCCTTCAGTTGAAAAAGAGATCTCCATAGCCCCTATATGATTGCTTTTTTTATCAAATATTGGATAAACATTTCTAAAAGCATGTGCTGTTCGTCCTTGAGCAAAACCATTAACTCTTTTTAATGTTTTGTTGGTGTACGCAAAATCTTTACGCACCTGGGTTAAGTTATCTCCATATTTTTCTGGCTTATGAAATCGCAAAAACACTTCATTGTCAGGAAAAACAAAATGAAACTGCAACACCCCCTTTTTTATCATCCTTTGATATCTGTCTTTTAACAAAAGAAATAATTTTTTTCTTAATTCATCTTTTTGCTGTTGATTGGTTGCCCGGTAGGCTTTACTTAGTGTTTCGACCACTTCTGGTTTTTTTAAACTTGATTCAAAAATTCCATTGGCATTTAACTTTTGTTGATGCATCAAAATCTCAAAATGCGTTTGCAATTTGGTGATATGATTGTCCAAAGCCAAATCAATACGTTGGTTTTTATTCTGCTGCGTAAAAAAATACACAAGCAAATTTAAAACAATAAACCCTATTGCAAAATATATTTTTTTATTCATGATGCACCCTTATGCAGGGTAATTTTAAAATTTGCACCGGTGTAGTTGATATTTTTATACTCAAATGTTTCATTATACACTCCTATATCACCATGCAGGTGATTTTTAATCATCTGTGCGCTCATGTACAGTCCAATTCCTGTCCCTCTTGACTGATGTTTGGTTGTAAAATACGGATCAAAAACTTTATTAATAATATCTTTTTGGACCCCTCCCCCATTATCTTTTACTTCACATATAAGATATTGATCGTGCGCATGCATATCTACCATAACAACTTTTTCTTCTTGCTTTTTATCTTCTAAAACATCATAGGCATTACTCAATAAGTTCATAAATACCTGAATAAGTTCACCCTCTAAAATTTCCACTTCAATATCTTCTAAATCTGTAATGATCTGAATATCTTTATGATCAAATTTTGATTGCAACAGTTTAATTGTTTTTTCAATCAAATGTTTGATGTTTACTTTTTTCATCTCTTTATCTGATTTATAAAAGTCTCTAAAGCTTTCAATCGTTTCAGACATATGTTGTGCGGTGGTATTGATGTTTTTTAATTTTTCGATAAGCTCATCATCTTTGACCTCTACCCCATACTCTTTTTGTATTTGAAGACCTGTTACATTAGTAGTTATAGCAGATAATGGTTGTCTCCATTGATGCGCAATATTTGCTAACAATTCACCCAATGCTGCCATTTTTGATTGTTCTTGCAGCAGGGTATCTTTATCTCTAATCTCTTGAACAGCATCTTTAATTTTAACTTCGAGATCATTATTTATAGCCCTAAGTTCTTCATTTTTCCCATCAATTGCATTTACCATGTGATTAAAACTGTTTGCTAAGCTTTCCAATTCATCATTTGTACTTAACAGCAAAGGCTCTGGTACCTCTTGTGTGGACATTTTTTGTGCAGATTGATTCAGCTTTTCTAAGATATTGGTGTACCGTGAGATAAAAAACAACATCAAAGCAATCGAAAATACAAAAATACTTAAAAACCAAATAAAGGTTTGATTAAACACCTTTTCTTGTTGCATCAAAAAAGCATCATTGGATAATCCTAGCAATATTGATCCTTCTGTAAGTGATTCCAGATCTTTCAATGGTTTAGCAGCGATTACATAACTTCTATTTTTGTAAATGATATTTTTTATTTCATCTTTTTTAAGTAATCGTTGATAGGTAATATAATTCACCACCAATGTATCTAAGTTGTTCTGTTCTCCCCATTTAGTAGAGCTCATCACTGCAGAATTGCCAATAAGTGCAATCTCCAATTGAGTATTGTTTTTTATATTTTCTAAAAATATATCATTAATAAAATATCCAATCATCATTATGCCCAATAAAACATCATCTTCATAAATCAAAGAGGAGGAGTATATAATAAAGCTTTCACGCTCCCGTGCAATTTTGGTCACACTTGATTTTGTTTTTAATGTTTGCGATACAATATCCAAATAGCTCAAATAACTGTTTTTTTCATGACTACTGCCAATTTGAGATAAAAGTTGCCCTTTGGCATCGAGTAAAATAATGGCATCTGAAGATATCTCTTTTTTATTTTTTTTCAAAAAAAGATCCAATTTATTGCTATCTTTTTGTTTAATCCCTTCACGTAAATCTTGATTGTAAATAATTCTACTTGCCCACACCTGAGATGTTTGACCAATAAATGTGATAAAATTTTCTGTGATATTTTGAGCCACATCAAACTCTTTTTTTAGATCTTCATAAATCACGCTGTGCACATATTTTTGTGCAATATAATAGGTTCCAAAAAATCCCAATGCCAATAAAAAAGATAAGCCAATCATCGCTTTAAAAAATATTTTTCGATAAAACGGAATTTTAATCTTCATTTTTATTCTTTATTATTTCACTCAATGTTTGAGGATTTTTTTTATAAAATTTTTCAAACTCCTCAATAGCCCACTCAACAGATTTATCTGCATGACAAGCACCATTTTGGCAGGAGTTTGGAATCTCATGTTTAAGTGTAGCTTCTGGGGGGATAATCTTAAAAGCATGGCTTCTTAAGGAGTATTTACCACCCGTTTTAACCACTCGTGGCATATGACAATCGGCACACGTTACTTTATTTGTGGGACAAGGATAATGTTTA
>JAYEFX010000077.1:0-13530 GCA_034658775.1 Campylobacterota bacterium | reverse complement strand
TATTATCTCTGAAGATTACAGTGCGGTGAATACTTTTTTAGACCAAGTTGATGCTGCTTGTGTTTATGCCAATGCCAGTACACGATTTACAGACGGTGGTGCTTTTGGATTTGGAGCCGAAGTGGGAATCTCAACGAATAAACTTCATGCTCGTGGTCCAATGGGGATCAATGATCTTACGACCTATAAATTTAAAGTATACGGTACAGGGCAAATACGATAACGCTTATTTGCTAAACATATCGCCTAAATTTTGCATCATTTTTTGAAGCTCTTGGGCTGATGGCATCTGTTCTTGTGGGATATCATCGTGCTGGCTTTTCATCCCCTCTTGAATTGGAAAATTAGGTAGATCAAATTGCTCATCTTCTATGGATATATTTATCTGTATGTCTGTAGCTATCATGGTGTAATTAATCCCCATGCTTAAAGCTTCAGATTTTAACATAATCCCTTTATAAAACCACATTTTGGATCCCATCCCTTCCCAAACTTCACAAGGGTATCCCAAAATCTCTTCTTGTGCAATCTTTTTTGCACCGATGGATTCAAGCATCTCTTTGCCTGATTGTGCGGTTTCTTTTTTCATCATGGGATTGGAAACTTTTGTGATGGTTTTATCATCAAAATCAACAAGATACACACTGTCATGATCAATCTTGGTGAGAGTATGGGTTGTATCTGTTTGCCCCATACTGCTTTGGCTGAGTGTTTCTTCCATGGTCTCTACAGCTCCCCACTCTTTTAGAGTTAGGATACTTTTCCCCGTAGAGGTTGTTTTCATCCCAAATACTTCCCCTTGGGAACTTGATGTATAATGCACGATGGCACTTTGCACCTCATAGCGCTTTGAACTTGCCCATAAAAAGTTTGAACATAGAATAAGCCCAAGAATGATGCGTAGATAAACAGTTTTCATAATATCTCCTTTGGTACGATTAGATGAATATTTTGAACATTAAAAAAGTAGGGTAAGATAAATAGAAAGTAAGAGATAAATTTATAGTATAAGTGTATCATGGTATAACCTTTAACAACTAAAAGTATTATACCATAACTTCAGTAATTATGTCTTTATCTCTCCCAAAGTAATGCACTATCATGGATGCTGATATCACTGCGTCTTGGTTTTATCATAACACTTTCGATTTTAAAATTATCAATTTGAAAATTTTGTTCAACCTTTTCAATTTGCTCTTCTAAATCCAAACCTAATTGTTCAACATCCTCTTGTAAATCAGCAATTAATGATTCCGTATTTTTAACATCATTACGCTCTTTTAAAACGCTTTTCCCTTTTTTAAGTGCAGAAGCTCCTTTGCTAATGGTGGAACTGGAAAATGCTTTTCGTCCAAACAGTGCACCTAAAACAGTCATGCCAATACCTATTACGGTATCGGTTGTTTTGCTACTAACGTCTGTTTTCTCTTTTTGAAGTTTTATCTCAAGACGTTTAGCTTTATTTTCGAAACGTTCGTATTTGGTTTGATATTTTTTCTCAAGCTTTTCAATGGCAATATCTTGTTTGTCTTTGAGTACATCTTCTATTTCCACCATAAAGTCACGCTTACTTTGATTGATGGTGGACTCCATCTTGAGTTTTTTGCAAGCAAACAGTTCAAGTCTTTTTGTGCCGTAAAGGTGATTTGAGAGTTTTTTATCAAAAACCTTGAGTGTTCGCTCTTGACTTATAAAGGTTGGAAGCGCACAATAGGTCGCATTTGCACTGGACTTGGTATTGATATTGAGCAGCTCCTCTTCATAGGCATCTTCCCAACTTAGTGTATTTTGCATCTCGTCGAGCTCTACTTTAAAATAAAGATCTTCGAGTGTGTCTATCCCTTTTCGTTGATTGTAAAATCGAAGTTGTGCATGCGCATACAAATAGGGGTAAAAAGGTGTTTTGGCATTGATGTTGGTATCGTTGTAGTATTGTTTGATCCCTTCATTTAAGAGGGGCTTAGCGTTGCCATTGCTTGATGATTTATCACTTTGTGCAACATCCTGCTCTTTGATGTTTTCTTTTTTATTTTTCATCAGCATTCGAATATCGTCTTTGGTCATGGGACCTTTTAAATAGGACATTACCCATCGTGTATAGAAGCTGTTCGTTTTATCCGTATGCACATTTTTAAGAAAGAAATGCCGCCCTTTAAGCGTAGCTATTTGAGTTGCGAGTTCTTTTTTACTTAGATCAGATTTTGCAGCAATCCCATCAAGAACTTTGGCAATATCTTGTTTGGTTTGCAGTTTTCCTATAAACCATGTTCCTATATTTGAAAGACCCTTATAGTCAATATCCACAGGATTTTGCGTGCTGAGTATTACTCCTGTTCCAAAAGCTCTAGCTTGTTTGAGCAAAAGAAGCATGGGCTGTTTTGATGGAGGATTGGATGTGGGTGGGAAAAATCCAAAAATTTCATCCATGTATAAGAGTGCTTTGAGCGTGGTGCTTCCTCTTTGTCTTCTCATCCATGAGATATAGGCATTGAGCAAGATGGTGACAAAAAACATACGTTCGTTATCGTTTAGGTGGGCAATGGAAAAAATAGAGATCTTCGCTTTTCCATTTTCATCGTACATCATGTTTTGAATATCAAGAGCCTCCCCTTTTATCCATGAAGAAAAGGTTACGGATGAGATCACATTATTAAACAACATGGCCAATTTCATTCGATCTTTTTGAGGATAAAAAGATTTGAGTTGCAAAATTCCAATTTTAGAAAAAGGTGGAGTTGCAACGTAACCAATGAGATCTTCAAGACTAAGACCAACCCCTTGTGACCAATAATGATAAAAAATATTAGACAGCAAGAGGTGCTCTTTGGAACTCACAGGATCTGCTTCAATGGATACTAAAGACAGCAATGAGGATACAGTAGTGTTGATCAAGGATGAAAAGGTATCTGCATCGTCTAAAACTGCATCACTTGGTACATCAAAGTTTCCTAAGATATTGACCCCAACTCCTGCTGAACTTCCTGGTGTGTAGATGGTCTTTTCAACGTTGGCAAGCTTCTGAACCCGTGCGCTATCTTGACCAAAACTCTTAATGCCCTTGTTCCACATCGATGCTGTATCGTTTGCTAATTGAGATAGAGTTTTATTTTTATTGGCAGCTTCACTTGCATCCATCCAAGGTTCGAAATCAGATCCTTGCATGCTGGGAAAAGATAAACATAAATTTCCCATGTCCCCTTTGGGGTCAATGATAATAGCCGGAATATTATCAACAGCAGCTTCTTCAATCAGTCCAATTCCTAGGCCTGTTTTTCCTGAACCTGTCATACCAATGATAGCTGCATGAGTTGTAAGATGTTTGGATTTGTATAAGGTTAGCTCATCATCCAAGGAATTTTTTCCTAAATAAAATAAGCCCATCTTTTCGTAAATATTGGTCACGGTGCATCCTTTATATTGATTTATGATTGTAGCATAAAATATTATAAACAATTTTTAGAGAACTTTAAAGATTATTTGCTATAATGTTTAAAGTTATTTTTAAAGTGAGGTTATGATGGATATAATGAGTATTGCACAACAGTTGATTGGTGATAAGTTAGGTGAAGGAATTGATGGTGACATGATCTCTTCAGGATTGCAAAGTTTATTAGGAGATGAAGGGGGAAATGTAAATATTGGAAATTTGGTATCAAGCATGAGCCAAAGCGGTGACATGGGTGATATTGTAAGCTCATGGCTTGGTGATGGTGATAATATGCCAATTGATGTAAATACGGTGTCTCAGATGTTTAATAGTGATCAGATTTCAGGATTTGCATCACAGCTTGGATTGGATTCATCCAGTGCGTCCTCTTTGTTGGCCGATGTTGTACCCAATATGATAGATCAATCCAGCCGTGGTGGGAGTTTATTAGACAGTGTAGGAGGTATCGAAGGTGCCTTTAATTTAGCGAAGAAATTTTTCTAAGGATAAAATATGATAAAAAAGTTATTAATAGTGATGTTGGTATTATCAACGTATTTAGTTGCCGCAATAAATGTGCAAACAGCAAGCAAAGAGGAGTTGATGAGTATTTCTGGTATTGGTGAAAAAAAAGCAGAAGCAATTATCAAATACCGAAAAAAGCATAAGCTTAAAACGCCTGATGATTTAACGCAAGTTAAGGGAATTGGTAAAAACATTGTAAAAAATGTCAAAGGAAATGTTAAAAACAAAGAGAAAAAGAGTCTGAAAAAAGAAGCAAAGAAAAAACAAAAAAAGCAAAAAAAAGAGAACAAAAAAAAGAAACTTAAAGATAAATAACGATAGAATTGATTAAATAAAATTAAACAAGGAGAATTAGTGAGCAAGTTAGATGAAAAAATTGAGTTGTACAACTCTAAAATTAAAGACATGGAATCAGGTTATGATGCAGAGCTTTTAGCCAAAGTGACTAAAGGTTTAGGCCCATCAATTTACAATAAAGACGCTGAAACAATTGCCTGTTCAGATGTTGGTGAGTTGGATCGAGTTCGAGAATCATTTTTACGAAAGAAATTAGCACTTACTAATGATACGGACGAATTAGATGCAGCTATTAAAGGTGTATGTGAAAAAATGGGTACATCAAATAAAAGTAAATACAGAGCAATCTTTTACTACTTTCTAACCGTACAGTTCAATAAGCAAAGCGCTTACGCTTAAAAAAACAATTAGCATCAGGAGAGATAATATCTCTTGATGATACTACAAGAAAAATTAACTTCATATTTAGGTTATAATAAACATCAAGAATCAAATATTACCAGTAAGATTATAGAAATAACTAATGAACCGTTTTAGCTATGAATCAAGCTTGTATTATAAATTTATATAGTATAATGGTAAAAAATATACTACTAAAGAGATGAAATGAAAAAAAGAACCTTAGAATCGATACTTAAAATAGCACTGGATACTTTTCCTGTAGTACTTCTAAATGGTGCTAGACAAGTTGGTAAATCAACAATTGCACTTGAAAACTTTAAAAACTATCTAACTTTTGATGATGGGGAACTTCGACTTTATGCAAAAGAAAATCCAAAAAGGTTTTTAAAGAACCTTGACCTTCCTATCTGTCTTGATGAGATACAAAAAGTACCAACACTTTTAGAATATATAAAAATACATATAGATACAAATAGAAAAAATGGAGACTTTTTACTCACAGGAAGTTCAAATATACTAGACCATAAAGAGTGTAAAGATACACTTGCAGGAAGACTTTGTGAACTTAGGCTTCATCCACTAAGTTCAAAAGAGAAAAATGACAAAAGTAATGAAAATATTATAGAAAAGCTACTGGCAAGAGATTTTAAACTGGCCAAAAAAAATTATATTGATGAGGTGATAGAGCATATCTTAGATGGCGGTTACCCTGAGGTTTCAGAACTGAAAGGGTTATCAAAAGATTTGTGGTTTACATCTTATATCGCAACATATATAGAAAGAGATGCAAGAGATTTAGCTGATATACGGGATATAGATAGTTTTATCAAGTTTGTAAATATACTTGCTTCAAGAAGTGGTACGCTACTTAATAAATCAAGCTTAAGCAATGCTATAGGGATAAAAGATATTACAACAGAAAACTATCTCTACATCATAAGCCGAATCTATCAAGTGACAGTTCTAAAACCATACTTTGTAAACATAGGGAAACAGTTTGTAAAATCACCAAAAGTATTTTTTAATGATACAGGTGTACTTTGTAAGTTACTAAAGATTAACTCAAAAGAGCAACTACTAAGCTCAAACTACAGTGGACAAATATTTGAAACATATATATTTTGTGAACTTCAAAAACATCTTTCATATTTACACAATTCAGCTTCTATATTTCATTATAGAACCAATGATAAAAAAGAGATAGATTTTATAATAGAAGTAAATAATGAGATATTGGCTATAGAAGTAAAACAAAGTAGTAGTGTGAAAAAAGAGGACTTTAAACACATCATAGATCTGCAAAATAGATATGATAAAAAATGTTTAGGTGTAGTATTTTACAACGGTGATATGGTGATTGACTTTAGCGATAATTTAGTTGCTCTTCCTTTTGGAATATTTTTGTAATGGATAATAATTTTTAAGAGTGCGCCCTTACGGTTTAGGGAGACTGTAAATCTAACTATGCATCCCCCACCTCTTATTCTTAAATTACTTATAATCAAAAAAATTGTACTATTCACAGTATAAAAATTAATCAATAAGGCATTTTTACATGACAAAAAGTATATTTCGAGAATACGATATTCGTGGTATTGTAGGTGAGGAGCTCAATGAACAAAGCATCAAACTATTAGGATATTTTTTAGGAAAAGAGATTGTTAAAAGTGGGGGAAAATATGTGGCTGTTGGATATGATGCACGTGCACACTCACCAGAACTTTTTGGCTATTTGACAAGTGGTTTAAATAAAGCACAATGTCAAGTATTGGGCATGGGAATGGTGGCTACGGGTGTAAACTATTTTGCCAACTACCAAAGCTTTGAGGGGATTTCTCCTGATGCTTCGGTGATGATTACAGGTTCACACAATCCAAGCCCTTATAATGGCTTCAAGATGACTCTTAACAAAGCACCATTTTTTGGTGAAGATATCTATGCTTTAGGTGATGTTATTGCTCAAAATGCACAGATGAACATAGAAGATGATGAAAGCTATACCACTATTGATGTAAAATCGATCTACATTGATTACATGATTAAAGAGTTTACTTTTTTAAAAGGGATGAGCGCAAAGTGTATTTTAGATTGTGGAAATGGGGTAGCGGATACTGTTTTAACGAAAATATTAGATGCCTTAGAGATTGACTATGCTGGAATGTATTGCGAACCCGATGGCACATTTCCCAATCATCACCCCGATCCAAGCGAGGCTAAAAACTTGGTGGATATTGTTGAAAAGTTAAAAGGGGACTATGCGTACGGTTTTGCTTACGATGGTGATGCAGATCGAATTGCCTTTTTAACCAAAAAACATAATGTCCAAGGGGATATTATGGCGATGCTTTTTGCTTCACAAATGGACAACCCAACAGTTATTGGCGAAGTTAAATGTTCCCAAATTATGTACGATACGATTAATAAAAATGGGAAAGCGGTGATGTATAAAACCGGTCACAGCAATCTCAAAGTAAAACTCAAAGAACTTGATGCCGATCTAGCAGCTGAAGTATCGGGACATATTTTCTTTAATGATCGATATTTTGGATTTGATGATGCAATCTACGCAACGTTAAGAATTTTAGAATTGATCTATCATGGTATGGATGTGGATGCGTTTATTGATGCGTTACCTGTAGTGTATTCTACTGAAGAGATAAAAGTGCATACAAGTGAAGAGGAAAAATTTATTTTGGTGGATAAAGTAAAAGAGTTACTTAAAACACCACCCGAAGATTTCCCAAAAATAGTTGATATTGTAGATGTAGATGGTGTTCGTGTGATATTTGAAGATGGATGGGGCTTGGTTCGTGCGAGTAACACTACGCCTGTTTTGGTTACTCGATTTGAATCAACTTCACAAGATTTGGCAAAAGAGTATGAGTTAAAACTCAACGAGATGATTTTAAATGCACAAAACTCTTTGTAAAAGAAGAGTTTTAAATAGCGAGTTCATTTTTTAATAAATGATCGTACATGCTTAGTTTATCATGTACTTTTTTTAAATAGCGCCGTGTTTCTAAAAATGGTAAATCCGTAAGCATTTTTTGATACACAACAGCTGGTTTAAGCGCATTTATAACAGGGATTGCGCGTTTTAAGTTACTGGACTTTATAAAACTTCGTGCTACGTTTCCAGCTCCAGAATTGTACGCAGCAATGGTGCAATAGAGTCTGCTTTTTTCATCATGAATATCTTTAAAGTAGATGTAGTATAAAATATGTAAATAGGCACTTCCAAGTTTAATATTATTACTAGGATTGTACAAATATTGAACCGAAGGGGCTCTTCTTTTTTTATAGATAAATTTATAGGCATCTATCCCTGCTGTTTTGGGAACAATTTGCATTAATCCATATGCAGGAGCAAAGGATCTTGCTACGGGATTAAAATCACTTTCACTGTGCATGATAGCGTAGATTAAGCTTGGGTCTATTTTATATTTTTGACTGTATTTATCGACATCTTTACGATAACGTTTTGCTTTTTTGATGATGTATTTTTTTGGCAATTTTATTTTTGCTTTATAGATGGTATGATCTTTGTATTGCACTATACTTAGTGGTGTACTTAGCAGTTGTGCTTGCAGTTTTTGTTTTTGCTCTAAAGAGATAAGCGGCAAAAGTGTAACTTTTTTATTTTTTCTAGTTTGTGTTTGTGTGATGGGCAGATTTGATTCTATGATATCTCCAACAACTACATCGGTGATGGTTTTATCAAGTAGATCGTGAAGCATTTTAGGAAGCTCTTGCCGCGCTTCTTTTTCACTTTTATTAATGGTTTCAAGAAAGATGCTGTTGGTTTCAAAATCAATCACCTGCTTTTGTTGTAAATCAGCAGAATATCCTACCCATTTTTTATTGGTTGATACCTCTTGGGTATCCCAATCTTTTTTTAATGCTTTTTTAAAATGCTTGCTTTGTATGAGGTAGTTTTTTTGATAGTGGATAAATTGATTTTTAGGTAAATCAATGGTGAAGGTGTTGTTTGCACAACTTAATAGTGGAGTGATGATTGCAATCAAGAAGCCAAGTTTTAGATTTTTTAAGAGTTGTATTGCAATCATGGGATACTCTTAGTTGTCCTGAAATTTTTGGATAACTTTTTTGGCTTTATCCAAGGCAACTTCGCTGTCATTGGCATCAAAGCTAAGGGCTACGGCCATTCTTCTTCCTACATGGGATTGAGGTTTTCCAAATACACGCACGAAAGAATCTTTTGTAAATGCATCATTGTCAATTTGAATAGTAGGAGTAAATGTATCCCCCGTGGCTTTGTAGGCAGCACTAGCACCTGCACCATAGTTGATGTACTCTAATGGCAACCCAAGTACGGCACGTACATGCAGTGCAAATTGACTTTGGCTTTGTGTAATCATGGTTACCATTCCTGTATCGTGTGGACGAGGGCTTACTTCTGAAAAGTATACTTCATCCCCTTTGATAAACAGTTCTACTCCAAAAATACCACGACCTCCTAAGCCATCGGTAATTTTTTGCGCAACATCAATTGAGGCCTGTTTTGCTTTTTTGCTCATGTCCATGGGTTGCCAAGAAAAGATATAATCACCATCTTTTTGCACATGTCCTATTGGCTCACAAAATACCGTACCGGTTTCATTTCGAGCGGTCAAAAGAGTGATCTCATAATCAAAAGTGATAAACTCCTCAACAATAAGTTCACTTGCATCTCCTCGTGCCTCTTTTGCAATCTCCCATGAACGTTGTAATTCTCCAGGACCCTTAGCGATACTTTGACCATGACCTGAACTGCTCATTACGGGTTTGATAACACAAGGAAATCCAATGACAGCAGCAGCATCGCAGAGTTGTTCAAAAGTACTTACAAATTTGTATCCACTGGTTGGAATACCCAATTCAACAGCTGCAAATTCTCGAATATTTTTTCGATTCATGGTTTTGTTAACGGCTTGAGCATTTGGGATTACATGATAGCCTTCATCCTCAGCTTCAATCAGTGCTTCAATAGCAATAGCTTCAATTTCAGGTAAAATATAATCAGGTTTTTCTCTTCGAATAACGTCTAAAATCTCTTCTTTATTTTTCATGTCAATGGTGTATGCAGTATTGGCTACCAATTGTGCAGGAGCATTGTTGTAACTGTCTACTGCAACAGTTTCAATTCCTAAACGCTGAGCTTCAATGATAACTTCTTTTCCAAGTTCACCACTTCCAAGTAGTAATATTTTGGTTGAATTTGATTTTAACGGGGCAGTAAATTGCATGCTTGTATCCTAAGTTTTTTATTTATTTTAGCATAAATTTCATTTGGACAAAGTATAGTGTGAAAAGAGGGAATGATTGTGAAATATAAATATAATTTTATATAATACACTTAAGTTATTTTTGTATTAGTAATATTAATATTAATGCTGATACTCTTTTAATCAAAGATCTACCAATAAGGGGTTTCAATGCTAAATGAATATGAGATTGATTACGATAGAACGTTTGAATCATCCTATCTTAGGCTATGAAGCCTTTCCTTATAAGGCAAAAGAAGCACAGTGCCAGTGGATGCAAGAGAACTACGATGTTGATATTGAGCCTCAAACAATTTTATATTTACATTCTGTTATAGCCTCTTTGAATGTTGCTATTAAAGCATTTACGGATATAGGAGATGAGGTATTGGTTCAGCCTCCAGTGTATCCCCCTTTTTACAGCTCCATAGCAAATAATAATAGAATTATGGTTAGCAACCCTCTAAAAATGGATCAAGATGGAAAATACAGTTTTGATTTTGATGATCTGGAATCAAAAATAACACCAAAAACAAAACTGCTGCTCTTTTGCTCTCCGCACAACCCTGTTGGTCGAGTTTGGGAAAAAGAGGAGCTGGAACGATTGGCATATTCAAAAGGGAAACCCTATCGAGACGGTTTGCTTGTTCATTTAAATAAAAATATTACTAAACTTGATACAATGCTGATAAAATATTCTAATCTAATCACCTTTAAAAAGCCGCAAGCCAGCTATTTAATATGGCTTGATTGCCGTAATATGGGGATGAACAATAAAAAATTAAAAGAGTTTTTTATACATAAGGCCAAACTTGGATGAAGCCCTGAGCGAACTTCAATTGTCAAAAAAAACAGAATAAAAAAAGGGGACAAAGTTTCCTTTGTCCCCTTTTAGGGTGTCTTTGAATAAATAGAATCTACAGTCGAGATTCGTATCTTCTAAGCATGTACAGTTTTTTAAGCATTTTCTTCTTAGCGTTAATTTTTTGTTTTTTACGCTTTTCAGTATTTGGCTCGAAATATCTTCGTGCTCGTGTTTCAGTAACAATTAAATTTCTGTCACATTGCTTTTTAAATCTTCTATATGCTTCATCAAAAGACTCGCTGTCTTTAACCTTAATACCAGGCATTGACAATCACCTACTTTCTTTTTAAATTTGGACGCGTAGTATAGTAAAATATTACTTAATCATTTCTTTAACAAAATTAAGCTATCATGAAGAATTAGAGTAAATGATTTAGGAATAAAATGAATTTAACACATTTAGATGAGCACGATCGTCCAAAGATGGTAGATGTATCAAGCAAAGAAGACACAACTCGAATTGCTGTAGCTTCTGGTACGATACAGATGAGTGGTGATGCTTTTGGATCAATTGTAAACAATACCAATAAAAAAGGGCCGGTACTTCAAACTGCCGTGGTTGCTGCTATTATGGGAGTAAAAAAAACATCTGATTTAATCCCGATGTGTCACCCTTTGTTGCTTAGTGGAATCAATTGTGATGTGGAGCAACTGGATCAATTACCAGGTTTTAAACTCACCGTTACAGCAAAACTTAATGGGCAAACAGGAGTAGAGATGGAAGCTTTGACCGGTGTGTCTGTAGGGTTGTTGACAATTTACGACATGGCAAAAGCGATTGATAAATCGATGGTCATCTCCAATGTTCAACTTGAAAAAAAATCGGGTGGTAAAAGTGGAGATTTTTCTCGATGATTGATTTGAGCAATGAAACCTTAGAGTTGGATTACCCATGCAGTTGGAAATATAAAATTGTAGGAAATTCTCATGAACTCATATCTTGTGCAATGAAATCATTGTTTGAAAAAAGAGAATACGCGCTTAAATTATCCAATAGCAGTTCAAAAGGGAAGTTTCACAGCTTTTCATTGGAGTTGATTGTGCACGATGAGCAAGATCGTACTAGCGTATACAAACAGCTGAAATCCCATTGTGATATTAAATATGTACTGTAAAGCACACAGCTATGAATAGAAGAGATTTTTTAAAATATGCAGCATTGGGAACGGCAAGCGTTGCCCCTCTTAGTGCAGGTATGACTTTTCCAAATAGTGAGTTGATTCCAATACAAACACCAGATCTTTTTTTACCTCAAGAACAAAAAGAGGTATTGTATTCAACCGTTGATAGAATCATGCGCGTGAAAAAAACAATTGGCTATGGGCACTTTAACATTGTTTCTTTCGATGATATGATTGCATACTCAAAAAGGTACTCACGAATAGGAAGATTTACAAAAGAAGAGCTTACTTTTATGGAGCAAATATTTTATGCCAATCCTTCTGATCATGGTTTTTTTGGAAAACAAATCACACAGAATATGACGGATCGCATTAAGAAAAAAGAGGTAAAAAAAATACCCTATACCGGACACTATTTGTTTAAAGACACCTCGGTAGGTTCTTATAATCATATGTGCAAAGATATTGGAAATACTTTGGTATTGACCTCTGGTGTACGAAGTGTTGTTAAGCAATTTTCTTTATATCTTGATAAAATTAAGCGCAGTGATTTAAATTTAAACGTAGCCTCAAGGTCATTGGCACCTCCGGCGTATACCTATCATTCTATTGGAGATTTTGATGTGGGTAAAAAAGGTTTTGGACATTATAATTTTACTTCACGATTTGCTCTGACAAAAGAGTTCTCTCAAATGAGAAAATTAAAATACATTGATGTGCGATACACAATGAACAATATAGATGGAGTGCGGTATGAACCTTGGCATGTTAAAATTATATAAATTTTTAGTGCTTATTTTTTTAAGTACGCCTATATTTTGTGCCGCATCGAGTCTTGATTTTGATCTGATTAAAAAAGGTTCTCAAGATGATAATACCTTATTGATCGTAGGCGGAATTCAAGGGGATGAGCCGGGTGGATTTATTGCCGCATCGTTAATTGCAACACACTATACGATCACAAAAGGTTCAGTTTGGGTTGTGCCTAATCTTAACTTTTATTCCATTATACGTAAATCAAGAGCACCAAATGGTGATATGAATCGAAAATTTGCAGCGTTATCTACGGATGATCCTGAATATGAGATAGTACAACGAATCAAAGGATACATTAAAGCACCTGAGGTTAAAAAAATTCTAAATCTTCATGATGGCAGTGGGTATTATCGTGAACGTTACATTGATGCGTATCATAATCCGCGACGTTGGGGACAATGCAGTGTGATTGATCAAGAGGAGTTGAACCATCTTGAAGCGTATCCCAACCTACATGAAATTGCCTTGCAAGTAGTAAATCATCTTAATCAAAACTTATTACGCAAAGAGGATGTCTTTGGTATAAAAAATACAAAAACACGTTTTGAAAAAACTTTTGAGCAAACAGAGATGGCTAAGACATTAACGTATTATGCAATTACCAATGGAAAATCAGCTTTTGGGCATGAGACAAGTAAAAGCTTAGCGGTAAAAGATAGAGTTTATTATAAACTTTTAGCTCTTGAGGAGCATATGAATATCATGGGTATAGAGTTTGAACGACCTTTTGAAATGAGTCCTAAAAGTATTCAAAATATTATTGATAATGATATCTATATCACCTTCTATGATGATAAAATCAAATTACCACTA
>JAYEFX010000076.1:0-13567 GCA_034658775.1 Campylobacterota bacterium | reverse complement strand
AATGGAATCAATTGTAGGTCGTGCAGATGATATGCTTATTATTAGTGGGGTAAATGTCTACCCTTCTCAAATTGAGCATGTTATTGCCAATACTGAAGGGGTGACACTGAATTATCAAATTATTGTAGATAAAAAAGGTCATTTGGATAAATTGGAGATTCATGTCGAGGTGAGTGATGATATTATGAGTGACTCTTTGGGTGAGATATCGATTATTAAAAAAACAATTCAAAGTGCATTATTGAACAATCTTTACATCAACGCAAATGTTGTACTGGTCCAACCACGAAGTATTGAGCGTAGTGTGGGTAAAGCAGTGCGAATTATTGATAAAAGGAAAGACAATGTATAAAATCAAACAACTTTTTATTAGAATAGATTTAATGTGAATCAAAATCAAATTGATAAAGAAGATGTAGGCTTTTTAAAATACATTGGTGGTGAAGTTGTTGATTTTGATGATGGTTACGCGCAACTTGCATTTGAGATTCAACCTTACCATAAACAACATTTAGGGGTTGTTCATGGCGGTGCTATTGCAACGTTGGCTGATCATGCAGGTTGGTATGCTGTAATATCAGGATTGGATCATGGTTTTACAAGCGCTACGATTGAGATTAAAATAAATTATCTCAAACCCGCTGTTGGAGATATACTCATTGCTGAGGCAAAAGTTATTAACAGAACTAAACGAACTGCTTTTGTGACCATTGAGATTTTTGCAAAAAACTTACTTGTAGCGTATGCAACAGGAACATATGCTGTAATAGATGAAAATAGGACAATAAAAAACAATGCTAAATAATCGAGCCATAAGTGAACTTTTTGAGGTACAAGTCAATACCTTATACAACTGGCAAAAAACCAAACCCAAACTGTATAAATACCTACAAAATGCAGATTATAACTCCACTCGAAATGAAGAGATTAATATCTTACTGAAAGAATATACAAAAGAGGTAAATATGAATTTTACCTACGGGCAAATTGCGTACATACTTCGCAGCGATTTAAAACTTCTTACGATGGAGGATATTAAAAATTTTGGTAAACTGTTTATCAAAGCAGAAAATAAAAATTTAATATCCAATACCGATATGATTTTGGATGTGTACGATAAGTTAAAGCAGATGAATATTATTGAAAAGTATATTCTATATAAAAAAATATACCTTTTTAGAGAAGAAAAAATACGTAGTGAAGATAGGGTTTATGAGTACTTTAATGAGTTTTTATCTCAGGATATCTGCTCCCTTTAAGAGGATTTATAGAAAATAAACTGTCTATATTATAACTTTATATATTATATAAAGTTAATTTGGTTATACTTACATTTATGAATTATATCAATCAAGAATATACCCATACTTTAGAGATAAAAAAATCAAAATTTATTGCACATATTGTTCCGTATTCACAGTTTAATGCATTGATGAAAAGGCTTAAAGATCAACATCCAAAAGCGCGCCATTTTGTGTATGCGTATCGATATCTTAATGCGTTTGATCAAATTGTTGAAAATTCAAGCGATGATGGAGAACCCAAAGGAACCAGTGGTAAACCCTCTTTAAAGGTATTAGAGGGTGCAAAACTAATAAACACTGCAGTGATCATTGTGCGTTATTTTGGTGGTACACGATTAGGTACGGGTGGGCTGGTACGTGCTTATGGTGATGCGGTCAATGCGGTGATCCAATGCAGTGATCTTCATGTGTATAAAAAATTAAAAACACAATACTTACATGTAGAATATACTCTATTATCTAAAATTGAATACATGATCTCTTTACTTGATATAGATATTATTGAGAAACAATTTGATATTGATGTCGTTTTACAATTGAGTGCAACACAAAAAGAGTATGATAATTTGAGTCAACAATTGCCTTTGGGATTGTGTTTGAGTGATGCGTAAGTTTTTATTTGTACTGTTTTTAAGTATAGAACTCATAGCTAATGAGGGCATTGATGTAGATTTTAAAAACCTTAAGATTGATGATTTAATCACAATGACAGCTAAAATACTTAATGTTCATATTGATTCAAAGTATGATATAAATGCTAAAGTTAATTATAAATCAAAGAAAAAACTCACGCAACACGAACTTTTAAATCTATTAACAAAGAGTTTAAATAATGCAGGATACAGACTAAAGAAAAGTTCAAAAGGCTACACGGTTGCACTTAAATTAAGAAAAAAAACAGATAAAAAAAAGAAAACTACTGCTAAAAAAACGATACGCATAATAGATTTAGATAATGCCTTGGCTCAAAATATTGTTCAAACAATTCAAAAAATGGCGATCCATTTTGATCCTGTCCCTTTTGTTGATATTGATAAAGATACGAACTGCATACTTTTAATGGGAAAAGAGAAACATCTTGAGCAATTGCAAAGTACGATTAATCATTTAGATAAAAAACATCCGCAAGTTTTTGTAGAAGCAAAAATTGTTGAGATGAGTATGAATCGTGTAAAAAATATTGGCTTGCAGTATGGATTGGCTGGTGGGATGATTGGCAATGATGGATTATTTTCATATGCCGCAAAAATGAATGGCAGTGTACGTATGGACTTGCTTGACAATACAGTATTTAATATTGATAATTTACAAAAAGGTTTGGCATTGGGTGCTACAATTAACCTTTTAAAACAAAATTTTGCATTGGATATAGTTTCAGAGCCATCCATACTGTGCATGAACAATCAAGAAGCATCTATTTATGTAGGAAAAACCGTATCGATTTTGACGCAAACCAGCGGAACAGCTGATAATAAAAAAGACAGTTACAATCGAGAAAATATAGGACTTAGTTTGAAGATTAAACCTCGTATTAATACACTTGGGAAAGTGCATTTGAATATTGATACGATATTGGAAGATATTGATACATTGCAAGGGACGAATGATCAACCCATTACTTCTAAAAAGCAGGTCAAAACATCTGTGTTGCTCAATCATGGGGAGAGTGTGATATTGGGAGGGTTGATCAAAAACCAAACCTCCAGTACAATTCAAAAAATCCCTATACTAGGGGATCTCCCTGTTTTAGGGAACCTGTTTTCAAATTATCATGATATCAATGATAAAATTAATCTAGTGGTGATTATCACCCCCTATGTGATTCAGCCCCATCAAAATATAACGTATGCACGTGAGGAACTTTCAAAGTTAAAAGTGCTTGAATATCAGTATACTAAACGCTTAATTGAAGGTTTAAATACAAAGTGAGTTAAATTATTGTTTGCGATTAATATCCATCATTAAACGATTTTGATTTGTATTTGTCTTTTTTATAAGAGGCTTTGTTTTTTTCTTTGTGCAAAAGATTGGCTTCTTTGAGTAAAAACTCATGTTCCTCTTTGAAATCTTCGCTGTGGTACTCAAGTGTGTTTAAGATATGCCCACTGTACTCTTCAAGCTTTTTTAAATACCCATTATTCAGTCGTATCTTTTCAACTTTAGATACTTCGGCATAAAACTTAGTACTTTGTTTTTTAAATACTTCAAAGTCAAATTCAGGGTGTTTGAGTAGGTTGATTGCGCGCTTGACAAATTTTTCAAGTACACGAACATACTTTTGACGTAGAATTTTTTCATTGGGTTGGATATCTTTTTCTTTATACATAAGCAATTATAAACCAACTATAATTATGTTATACTAAAACATGTTAGTTTCAACCAATAGTTTTTTACATTCCATTCAAACCAACAATAAAACGGTTGATACTCCAAGCACTAAAGATACCCCTAAAAATGCAGTATCTAACCCCGCATTAAATAGTGCAAACACATTAGGACAAAATCAAGCCAAAGCTCCAAATATACCCGTAGTGATGCAAAATATATTAAAAGATTTAGCAACACAAGGCAGTACAAAAGAGGCTGCCTTATCAACATTAAAAAATTCTGCAGTATTGAGTAACTTAGGTACGGTCAGCCAAGATTTAAAATCTTTGATGAATCTTCTTAAAAGTGATCCAGGTTTGGCAAAATTTGAAACAGTTTTAGGAAAATTTATGCCCACAATGGAAAAACTTGATGCTTCAAGCTTGCAAGAACAGATTAAACAAAGTGGAGTATTTTTAGAATCTAAACTTCTAAATCAAACCAAAGCAGCTACTATTTCACCAGAACTAAAGCAGGTACTTGAAAATATAAAATCTGAGCTGAGTAAAATGGACACGCCTCAAGCCAAACAAATCACCAATACACTTACTGAGCTTTTATCCAATGGTAAAAATACACCTAAAACAATTCAAGAGAGTTTAAAATTAGTAGTTCAAGAGCTTAAAACACTTATAAACACTCAAGATGTCTCAAACAGTTTAAAAGCAACACTGCAACCCAATATTGCCCAACTTTCTAATTTAACTCAACAGCTTGATCACCTCAATAAACCACTGATGCTTGTAGAATCAAAATTGCAAAATGGCGTAACAGTGCCAGCTGGTGAACAAGTTAAAACACTCAATGATATAAAAACTGTTTTAACGCAAATACAACAAACTGTTGCCCAACAGCCAACACCAAACAGTGGATCAATGAATAAGCTTATTGATCACCTACTGTCTCAATCAACTGTTTCTTTGCCAAGTAATCCAGCACTAAGTGCTACTATGGATACTTCAGTGATGCAATCAAAACCGATGCTGGAGCAAACGACTCTTTTGCAAAACACCTTTAGTACAAATGTTAAAACGTTAATAGACTTATTAAAACAAAATATCCAGACGCAAAATCCTGTTCAAACTTCACAACCGTCATCTAGCTCCTTAACCCAATTAACGCAAAAACTTGAAACACTTTTACAGCCATTAAATGTAAGCCAAGTAATAAGTGCAAACGATTCTGCAAGTATGCGACAATTGATCTCGAATGATATGAAAGCGACACTGTTGCAAATGCGAGAAGAGCTTATACCTATGGACAGCACTGCTGCTAAAGAGGCCGTAAAGCAGGTTGATAAGATGTTGGGACAGATTGAATATTTTCAAGCATTATCCTATGCCTCCACAACCCAAAGTACCTTTATGCCTTTTTTGTGGGACAGTATGCAAGAGGGTGAAATCAGCTTTAAAAAACTTAAAGAGGATAAGTTTTTTGTGCAGATCAATCTTAAACTTAAAGAGTTTGGTAAAATTGATTTGATGGTGATTTTGCACGATGAAAACCAACTTGATATCTCAATGTTTGCACAAAGAGAATCGTTTAAACAAATAGTTCAAGAAAATATGCCTGAACTTAAAAAAGCGATCAATAATGTGGGCTTGATTCCTGCAAACGTGCGATTGTTGGATATGGAAAAAGACGATGAAGTAAAAAAAGAAACCAATGCCTTTGTCCAAGAACAACAACTTGGCCATGGTATAAGTATACGGGTATAAGATGGAAACGAAAAATAAAGATTTTATACAAAAAGCAGTTGCGCTTAGTTATGATGATCAAAGTAACAGTGCACCAAAAGTAGTTGCTTCGGGGAAAGGGGAGATTGCTAAAAATATCATTAAAATAGCTCAAGACAATGATCTTCCCATACGAAAAGATGAGGATTTGGTTGAGTTGCTTAGCAAACTTGATATTGACAAAGAGATTCCTCCAAATATGTATAAAGCAGTGGCGGAGATTTTTAGTTTTATTTACGATATTACAAACAAACATAAGGAGAAAGAACAATGAGTGAAAAAGAGTATTTAAAAAGCCAACCCGATGCAAAAGGATTTTTTGGAAAATATGGAGGATCATTTATCCCTGCTCAACTTGAGGAGCCTTTTAGGCAACTTGAAGCTGCGTATAATGAGTTGTCAAAGTCGCAAGATTTTATTGATGAACTTGATACTATACGAAAACACTATCAGGGACGACCCACTCCTATTTACCATGCTAAAAATTTAAGTAAATTTTGTGGTGGTGCACAGATTTATCTTAAACGAGAAGATTTAAATCACACAGGAGCACACAAACTCAATCATTGTATGGCTGAGGTACTCTTAGCAAAACACTTGGGAAAGAAAAAGGTGATTGCTGAAACGGGTGCTGGTCAACATGGTGTTGCTCTTGCAACGGCAGCTGCATATTTTGGTTTGGAGTGTGAGATTCATATGGGTGAAGTGGATATAGTAAAAGAGCATCCAAATGTTGTGCGTATGCAAATATTAGGAGCAAAAGTAGTACCTGCAACACATGGATTAAAAACACTTAAAGAAGCTGTGGATTCTGCTTTTGGTGCGTATTTAGAAGATACACAGAATCAAATGTTTGCTATTGGATCTGTTGTGGGACCCCATCCGTATCCAAAAATGATTCGTGATTTTCAAAGTGTGGTTGGATTTGAAGCTAAAGAGCAATTTAATGAACTCACCGGAAAAATGCCAGATAGTATAGTTGCTTGTGTTGGTGGTGGAAGCAATGCTATGGGGATTTTTTCTGGTTTTATGGATGATGATGTGAAATTATATGGTGTTGAACCTTTAGGCGTGGGAACCAAGCTAGGGGAACATGCTGCATCGTTGACGTATGGAAGTGAAGGGGTGATGCATGGGTTTAATTCTATTATGTTAAAAGATAAAGATGGGGAACCTGCACCTGTGTATTCTATTGCATCGGGGATTGATTATCCTTCTGTTGGTCCTGAACATGCGTATTTAAAAGATATCGGCCGAACGCATGTGGGGCTTTGCAGTGATGACGAGGCGATTGATGCATTTTATAAATTGTCTCAACTTGAAGGGATTATTCCTGCTTTAGAATCAGCTCATGCGGTGGCATTTGCCATGAAATTGGCACAGGAAAATCCAAATGAGAATATTTTAATTAACCTTAGTGGTCGTGGGGATAAGGATATCGACTTTGTAGTAGAGAAATACCCAATACCTAGCAAATAAAATTAGCCCTTAGTTGCGGTTGAGACACCAATTAATCGCAACACCTTCTCGTAAACCATCATCAAAAACAATGCTTTGTGTTTGTTCAAAAAGAGTAAACAGCGTTTCAAAGATAGTGATGCCTGATTCCAAATACTCATGACGTCCACTTCCTACTAAAACTTGTGCCTCTTGTGCACTTGAATTTAAAAGTAGATTTTTATAGAAGGTGCAATCTTCAAGAGTCACACAAGTGCCATTGATAATTTTAGAATCATAAGTTTCATAATTTAATCCACATTTTAGTGCTGCAATGGTTGTGGGTGTTCCTGCTGTGGAGATGAAATTATACGCACTCACATCAACATTGCTGTGTTGTATAAATGCTTCAACCTCATTACAAAAGTTTTTAAATGATTGCTCTTTATTGTCCGATTGAGTCAGCGTAATAATGCCCATTTCAAAACTTTGGCTGTAGAGATGTCGTGGACTGGATAGTATGATCTCAGTAGAACCTCCACCAATATCTACTAGAATAAAGTGCTCATCATTGATGTTTTCTCTTTTAAGTGCGTATTGTATGGCTAGAAGTGTTAACTTTGCCTCCTCTTGCCCATCAATAATTCTAAAAGATATCCCTGTTTTATCTACGATTTGTTGAAGTATTTCTTGTGCATTGGAAGCTTTTCTCATGGCCTGAGTGGTCACAGCAATAGCTGATGTTGGATCAAATGAAAAAAGATTTTGTGCTTGTTGTATGGCTTGAATGATTCGATTTAGTGCTGCTTGCGATATTTCACCACTTTGAGCAAGACCATCTGCAGTGCCCACAACGGTTTCAAACTGATTAAGAATACGATGAGCGGAACAGTCGTAGTGTAAGACTCTAAAAGAGTTGGATCCTAAATCAATACTCGTAATGGTGTGAGACATCTTATGGGTGTGGAATTTTTACTTTAGAGTTCAGTAAGTACCCCACCACCATAACTAAACCTAAGACAATGTTTTCATTGGGAACAATTTCATATATCCAACCCAGATAAATAATCCACAGCAAGATAGCTCCAAGAGGAGTGGGAACCCCTACAAAGTGCTTTGTGACACTTCCTGCATCGGTATGAATATTAAAATGGATCAGTCGTCGTAGTCCACTGATGATATAGTACACAAAAACAAAGGTGATGATAAAACCATTGAAAAATTCGAGCTTTCCATCAAAAATAGCAAAAAAGATGAACATGCTTGGAACAATTACAAATGAAAGAAAGTCTGCAAATGAGTCAAGTTGTACACCAAATTCGGTTGAAAGGTTGTACTTACGAGCAATCTTTCCATCAATGATATCAAAAGCTCCCCCCATCCATGCAAACAGTGCTGCACCAAAAAATTCCCCATGGGTGATGAAATATATAGCCAATATTCCTGCTGTTATGTTAAAAAATGTAACCATATTGGCTAAGTTGAAATGATTGTTTTTATCAAATAAAAATGTCATAGTATGTATTGATCCCTTCCTTGTTCTTTTGCGGTATAGAGTTTTTTATCTGCACCTACGTACAGATCTCTAGGTGTTGTATTGTAATTGTTTTCATCTACAATACTAATTCCTAAAGATACGGTAATAATTTTAGATGCAACTGTACTTGTTTTATGTTCAATGTTTAATTGATGGATATGATTAATAAATCCATCTAAACAACTTGTTAGTATTTGAATATTTGTATTGAGCAGTATTATACCAAATTCTTCCCCACCAATACGAAAAACATACTCATATTCTTTATCAAAATAGATTTTAAGTGCGTTGGCCACCTCTTTGAGTGCTACATCTCCTTGATCATGTCCATAAGTATCGTTGTATTGTTTAAAGTGATCAATATCCAGTATGATAAAAGCACTTGTCCAATTGTTGGTTTGTGCAATATTAGGCATCTTATCAAAAATTTGATCAAAATATTGACGATTGAAAAGCTGTGTTAGTGAATCGGTACGTGAAGCCATTTTAAACTCATGATTGCTTTTTTCTAAGTCTTTTTGACGCTTGATCATCTCATAGATACTCAATACTGCAAAAAGAAGTGAAAATAAAAATATGGCAATAACGTTGTACAATAAATAGTTGCGCATTTGATCGTATTGTTGTACAAAACTCTCTCTTTGAATGGTGGCAGTGGTCATCTCATGATCAATGGTTAGCAAGATCTGTTTAATCACTTTTCGTGTTTGTTTGGTGTCGCGTTTATTTAGTGATTGTTGCAATTGTGCATTGATTGCATCAACAATAAGGCGTTCCTCTTTATCTTTGTAAGCAGTATAATAATAATCCCAATTTTCTAAAATAATCTTTTTTTGCACACTGAAGTATTTTTTGGATAATAAAATTTCATTATATGCTTCAACTATATTATGCAGTTTGTGGATTGAGATAAAATTTCCAAAATAAATGGTGTCTATTTGTTGACGTAATTTATCAATTTGGGTGTAAAATATACTACTGGATATAAGTAAGGATACAACAATGATCACAGGGAACAGTATAAATTTAATGTATGATGTAGATTTAAGTTGTTTTATAATTGATACAATTCTTTTCAATGCAATCTCCTAAATAGTATATAGTTTAGCAAATTATTATATTATTATTGCTTTATTTATCTTTAAAATTTACTTAAGAACAACTAAAGATATTTTGATGTAGTATTAATAATAAATTTGTAAAGGAGATTGTATGTGGGTTAATCGTCATCAAACATCATCTGAAGTGTATGCTAAACTAGCAACCAAGTATGAACAACTCGATGCCATTGATCAAAAACAATCTCTTGAAAAAACACAAAAAAAAGATCGTTTTGAGATCTCTGGCAGTTCTAATGTTGATCAAAATGATTATCAAAGAGTATTGGATAAGTTCAAATCTGCGGATGCAAATATTCGTGCCCATGAACAAGCACATGCTGCTTCAGGAGCTACAAAGACCCCTATTCAATACAATTATCAAATGGGACCTGATGGTAAGATGTATGCTGTTGGAGGTTCTGTTCGATTGGATACATCAATACCCACTGATCCAAAGGAAGCTGCTTTTAAATTGGATCAAATAGCCAATGCTGCTAGTGCTCCAGATGCAATGAGCGGCGCTGATGCACACATAGCCACACAAGCAAATTTAATGAAAATGATGCTACAAATTCAAGGGGATAAGGATGCAAATCTCTAATGAAACTGCGATATTGGATATAAAAGTATAAAATCACTATTTTTAGCACTATTGTAAAATGAGTGCTAAAAACTTACAAACATTGATTGACAGACACTCAAGTTTTTGCTATAATACGGCTCATATTAAATTAGTATATTTTAGGAATTAAAATAATGGCAAAAAGTTTATACACAACACTTGAAGTTGGTGAAAATGCAACTTCTGAAGAGATTAAAAAATCATATCGAAAATTAGCACGAAAATATCACCCTGATATCAATAAAGATCCAAGTGCAGAAGAAAAATTTAAAGAGATCAATGCTGCATATGAAGTCTTAAGTGATAAAGAGAAGAAAATGCAATATGACCAAGTTGGTGATAATATGTTTGGTGGACAAAATTTTCATGATTTTGCACGAGGTCAACAAGGTGGTGGAGTCGATCTTGATGAGATTTTACGACAAATGTTTGGTGGTGGCGGTGGAGCTGCTAGTTTTGGTGGTCATGCAGGATTTGGTGGTCAAGGTGGATTTGGTGCAGGATTTAATCAACCAGATTTGGATCTTCAAGTGCAGATCACCATCCCTTTTGATGTATCGATAATTGGAGGAAAACACAACATCTCAGCCAATGGAGATAATTTTGATATCAAAATACCTCAAGGGGTAAAAGATGGTCAAAAAATTCGTGCTAAAGGAAAAGGTAAATCAATGGGTTCCCAAAGAGGTGATTTGCTGATAAAAATTAATGTAGCGTCATCACCTATATACGTTCGCCAAGATGATGATTTAACCATGTATTTTGATGTATCATTAAAACAAGCATTGTTTGGTGGCAAAGTTGAAATAAAAACCTTGCATAAAGATATTACTTTAAAAGTACCTGCAGATACAAAACAGTATCAAAAATTTAGAGTTAAAGAGCTGGGTGCCTACAATCCAAAGACGGGGAATAAGGGAAATTTATATCTTAAGGCAAATGTTGTTTTACCTAAAATTGATCAGATGGATGAAGAGTTGGTTAAAATGATGGAAGCTAAACTTCCGGATACAGTTTCATAATGCAACAAAGTTATCACGAACCTGTTTTCCTCATCTCTGTTGTATCTGAGATGTTGGATATTCATCCTCAAACGCTACGCCAATATGAACGCGAAGGTTTAGTAACGCCATGTCGAAGTAATGGTAAAATTCGTTTGTACTCACAAAGTGATATTGACCAGATTAAAACTATTTTGATTTTGACTCGAGAACAGGGGATCAATCTAAGCGCAGTTGATCTTATTTTACAACTTAAAAATGAGAATCAAAAACTCAAGGACGAAATACATATGTATAAAGAAAAAATACGTGAAATGAATAAATATGGAATCGTACCCAACAGCAAAGCGTTAGTGATTAAAAAAAAGCTCTTACGATGTGGTTATATTTGAAGAATAAGAGGGTATTTATGAACCGTTTCTTCTTGCACCTTTAAATCGTTGTTTGTAAAATGGCTTATTGAGACTTGTAATAATCACTTTTTTCCCAGCAGAACTGGCATGAATAAATTGATTATTGCCAATATAGATACCTACATGATTTACATACCCTCTTCGTTTTTTAGAGGTGTCAAAAAAAACAAAATCACCTTTTACAAGATTCTTTTTGCTAATAGGCTTTCCTACTTTTGATTGAGCAATGGCTTTTCTAGGAAGTTTTATACCATTTGTTTTAGCTACATAATACGTAAATCCAGAACAATCAAAGCTATTTTGACCCTGGGCTCCCCAAACGTATCGTTTACCCAGTTTTTTTCTTGCTAGCTTAACAAGATCTAATCCTTTTGAGTTATTTATTTTTGATTTATGAGCCTCTTTCGTAAAGTAAGTATTTGTAGGTACTTTTAGAACTCTTCCAATTTTTAGTATGTCACCTTTTTTAAGGTTGTTCATTTTTCGCACCTCTTCTATGGTGGTGTGATTATTATGCGCTATTATATAAAGGGTTTCACCATTTTTAATCGCATGATGAATTATTTTAGAAGATGCATTTAGCAGGGTAAAGTTAAGGCATAAAAGTAAAAAAAGTACGTAAATTTTTTTCAATAATACTCCTAATTTTGATTAATTTTATGTTGTTCACTACCCTAAAGGATAACGAACAACATAATCCCTCATAAGAGGAGGGGTGTCAAGATAGTTTTCATCACCAGGTTTGAGTTGATTGCTTGCTTGCTTCTCTTCAACTGGTGCATTGTCTGTATTTTTCGAAGAATCAAACCCCGTAGCTACGATGGTGATTTTTACTTCATCAATAGCAAGTGAGTCGTTGGTTGTTGTTCCAAAAATTACTTCTGCATTTCCATCAATAGTATCGTGAATATCATTCATAACATCACTAATAGCAAACATGGAAACATTTGGATTGACATTGAAATGGATTAAAATACCTTGGGCACCTGTTAGCGGCATTTTATCCAGCAATGGTGACTCAATTGCATTGGATAAAGCCAGTCGAGCTGAGTCTTCCCCTTTTGCTCGACCGATTCCCATTAGTGCCATACCTTTATGTTGCATGATGGTTTTAACATCTGCAAAGTCAGTATTGATATCCGAGTTTCCTGGATTTAAGATAACTTCACTTACTCCATTTACGGCTTGATACAAAACGTTGTCAACAATTCTAAAGGCATCTTTCATCCCTATGTTTTGATCAACGCTTTCAAGCAAGCGATCGTTTGGTATGACGATGATTGAATCACTTACTTTTTTAATCTCTTCAAGACCAAGATTTGCTAAGCCTGCACGTTTTTTCCCTTCAAAGGAGAAGGGCTTAGTAACAACCGATACCGTTAGAGCACCAACATCTTTAGCCGCATTAGCAATAATAGCAGCAGCGCCAGTACCGGTACCTCCCCCTAATCCAGCAGCAATAAAAACAATATCTGATCCAAGTAAGGCTTCTTTGATATCATCATAACTTTCAAGAGCAGAATCTCGACCAATTTCTGGTTTCATCCCTGCACCAAGCCCTTTTGTAAGGATTTTTCCTAATTGAATTTTAAGAGGTGCTTTAGAGATATTGAGTACTTGTTGGTCTGTATTTGCAGAGATAAGATTAATTTTATGCGTACCTTCAATAATCATGTGGTTAATCATATTACAACCACCACCACCAACTCCAACGACGGTAATTTTGGCAACATTATCTGCTAAGGTTTGATTGGGCATTTTTACTTTTATATTATGTGGGTCAAACAGATCATTGCTCATTAAAACCACTCCGATACTTTTGTCCAAAATTTAGATAAACCTTGTGATTTATCCTCTTTTGTCAGCGTTATTCCTAAACCATTATCTTCATCTATACGTGGTTTTTGTACTTGTTGCGTTTGTAAACCTTTTGTTGTGTTTATGGGTTCAGATTTTGTTGGTGTTTGTGGTATTGGTTGTGGTTTTGGTGCTTTTGGTGTTTGTTTGTAGTATCTGAGTTTTCTATTAGAATCAAGCTCAAATGTTGTGT
>JAYEFX010000075.1:0-2774 GCA_034658775.1 Campylobacterota bacterium | reverse complement strand
CAATTCCTGAGATATTAATCACCCCTACAATAATTCCAACCGAAACCAGCAATACTCCTGTGACCACCATATTTTGACTTCCAAGTGCAAGTGCTTCTAAAATCTCTTTTATTCCCATTCGTTTATGTTTTGTCAAATACGATGAAGCAATGATTACCACAATAGCAATACCAGCAGAATACGTTGGTGTAAATCCATAAATCAACAATCCAATTAACGTACTTAATGGAATAAGAAAATGAAAACCTTCTCGTATGATAGGAAACATCTTTACTTTTTCCTCATCGGGATTGGGCTCAATTTTATGCTTTTTAGCATGTATATGGATGTAAAAAGCAATCGATGCAAAATACAACACCGCGGGTAAAATCGATAAGGTAATAATGGTCACAAACGGTATGTGCGTCATCTGTGCCATGATAAATGCACCTGCACCCATAATTGGTGGCATGATTTGCCCACCCGTACTCGCAGCCGTTTCGACACCAGCAGCAAAAATAGGTTTAAAGCCATTTTTTTTCATCATAGGAATCGTAATTGATCCTGTTGATACAGTATTGGCCACAGCTGATCCTGAAATCGTCCCCATCAACGCCGAAGAGAAAACGGCAACATGTCCAGCTCCACCTCTAAATCGTCCCGTAACTGCACGTGAAAGATCAACGATAAAATCTCCTGCACCACTTTTTAGTAAAAATGCAGCGAATAAGATAAACATAAATACATACGTAGAGGAGATGGTTGCAATCGATCCAAACAACCCTTCCCCTGTAAAATACATACGGTATAAGAACCGCTCATTGGTCATCCCACCAAAGGCAAAAACACCCTCGAGCAGTTGCCCAAACCACAAAATATACGCAATGGCCGTAATCATCAATCCAGGAATGATTAATCCCGTCGTTCGTCTGGTCATCTCAATAGCAAGTACAATAGACAGTACGGCAACATTGAGATCCCAAAAACGCATGTTAATATTTGCACTTTCATATAAAGATTCTTCAAATCCAACCAAATAAAAGAAAGGGACTAAAACCAAAATTGCTAAAATAATATCAACAATATGTACTCTATCCTCATCGTTAAACGACGTAGCTTTATAGGTTAGAAATCCAAGTGATGCCAGTAAAGAAAAATGCGCTGCATTAAACCACAGATCACTTAATCCACCTTGAATATTTATATAAAAATGAAAAATTGAGATAAAAATAGCGTAAAGAAAAGTAAATTTCTTTACGCTTTGTTTTGAATAACTAAGTGCCATACGACTACTGAGCAATCAATCTTGCAGGAATTTTAATCCCTTGTTCTGTATAGTATTTTGCAGCTCCTGGGTGTAGAGGCATAGGTAAACCAGAGATCGCTTTGTCAATGGCCATCGCTTTTGTTGCTTTATGTACGGTGTTTAAAAATGGTAAATTTTCATACATAGTTTTTGTTAACAAATACACAACTTCATCGGGTGTATCTTTTGTTACAACCAATAAATTTGGTTGAGCTACAGTTTGCACGTCTTTAGTCAATCCTGGGTACGATCCAGCTTTAATCACGTAACGTGTCCATACTGGGTATGATTTTTGAATCATCGCTACATCTGCATCCGTAAATTCAAGAATTTTGACTTTGTCTGCACCAATTGTTGCGTATGCATTGGTTACTGCTGAAGTTGGAACTCCTGATGGGATGTTCATCCCTTTAACTTTTCCATCTTGAAGTGCCGTTGAACTTGGCCCATAACCCATAAATTGTAAATCCATCTTAGTTGGTTCCATACCTAATGCACCAAGAATAGTCTCTCCAGATACTCGCGTTCCAGAGTTTCGTTTACCAATTGAAAAGTTTTTCCCGTATAAGTTTTTAATGTCCATGATGTTACCTGTTTTACCGTAATCATTGTACACAACAAATTGCTCAACATTTTGCCACAACATACTTACTGATCTAAGATTTTTACGAGGTTTACCATCATATTTTCCCGTTCCTTGCCATGCCATAGAACCAAACAAACCTTGTAAAATTGCAAAATCAACTTCACCTTTGTCAATCATATCAACATTTTCACCACTACCTGCACTGGTAATTGCAGAAAATGTCATCTTATGTTTTTTTGCCAATTTAAGCGATGCAATCGTTGCAACACCAACACCAACTGGGTAATATGTTCCCCCCGTACTAGCTGTTGCTAGAATGTACTTTTGCTCTTTTGCAGCAAATGCACTTGTACTTAACAATGCTGCAGCACTTAGTGCCAATACTGATTTTTTGAATAATTTCATATCTTTTCCTTGTAATAATATTTATTTATCATAGCAAGTGTGTGTCAAAAATACTATTATAATTTCTCATTCCATCGTATAAAATTTTAACTGTTACATTTTGTATCTAAAGCTTGTGGTATAGGGCTTTAAAGGTGATTTTTTTGACATATTTATTACACAGTTTACACATTATTTTTACACAATTTATTTATAATTGAGGATTGGATATACTGCACAATGAAAACTTCCAATATAGCATTTTATATTTTTATGTTTCTTGCCATGATTGCATGGGGTGCATCATGGGTCAATGTCAAAATATTAGGAAAATACATCACTGCTGATGAACTTATTTTTTATCGATACGTTATCACCTCCATCACCATGATGCCTGTTCTATTGTATTTCAAATTCTCTTTTAAAATAGATTTCAAAACACTTCTACTTTCCATGCTTGGTGGAGTGATTATGATTGTGTACACCAAACTGTTTTATTGGGGTACGTATTATGGAACA
>JAYEFX010000074.1:0-13598 GCA_034658775.1 Campylobacterota bacterium | reverse complement strand
CTAAGTCGATATCTTCCATACCCATTATATACCCTTTGTTATTAACAATTATTTTCTTAAAGTCGCTGATTATACAATTTTTTAGCTTAAATTATTGTGTGTAAGTGTAAGGGATTATATTTTTTGGATGGAATTTACTACGCTTTGAATGATCCAATCAGGAGTAGAAGCACCAGCAGTTATGCCGCAAAGTGATTTATTATTGAACCAATTGATATCAAGTTCATTTTCATCTTCAATGAGATAACTGTCGCAATGATCTTGACAAATAGATAAAAGTTGTTTGGTATTTGAGGAGTTTTTACCACCAATGACGATCATGATATCAACCTCTTTGGATAAAGAACGAGCTGCATCTTGATTTTCAAATGTTGCATCACAAATAGTATTAAAAACACGTACTTCTTTATGTCGAAGGACTAAATAGTTGATTATTTTTAAGTAATCTTCTTTTTTCTTGGTGGTTTGTGCCACAGTTGCAATCTTATCATGTTTAAATGTAATGTCTAATAATTCATCGGAATTTAATACCACATGGACATTATCTTTACCATAGCTTTTCACCCCTTTTACTTCAGGGTGTTCCTCATCTCCAAAGATGACTATACAATAGCCCTCTTTGGTCATGTTTTTTACGATTTGTTGTGGAGTGGTTACAAAGGGGCAAGTGGCATTGATGATTTTAGCATCTTTTTGGCGTAAATCTTTAAGATCTTGACGGGGAATTCCGTGTGTTCGTATAATAACGGTATCGTTTTGTTGTACATCATCAAGATTTTCATACAAACCAACATTAAAGTTTTCATTGAGACGATTAATCTCTTTTTGATTGTGGATAAGTGGACCCATTGTTGCAGAATTTGTATGATTCTGTGCAATCTCAATGGCTCTTTTAACACCAAAACAAAAACCGTAGCTTGATGCTAATTGTACTTGCATATTATGCTCTTAGACTTTGGATGATTTGCATAAAGTTTGGGAAAGAGGTCTCAATGCATTGAGTATCTTCTAGATTCATTTCACATAATAGTCCAGCAATAGCAAAACTCATAGCAATTCGATGGTCTCCATGTGAATCAATGGTTGCGCATTTGAGTGTGCCACCGGTTATGGTGTAACCATCTTCATACTCGCTGGTTTCAATACCACAGCTATTTAGACCGTTGACCACAGATGCAATTCGATCACTCTCTTTGACACGTAACTCTTTAGCATTTTTAATTACACTAGTACCCGTAGCGGTTGCCATGGCAATTGAAAGAGCCGGTAGTTCATCAATTAACCATGCTATGTTTTTATCTACAGTTACAGCCTTTAGGGGTGCATATTGAACAACAATATCTCCCATGGGCTCATAAATATCTTCAGTTTTTACGTAGGTAATTTTTGCACCCATGTGTTCTAAAACTTTATATGCGCCTATTCGTGTAGGGTTAAGTGTAACATTTTTCAGTGTTACTTTTGAATCAGGTATGATCGCTGCAGCTACAGCAAAGAAAAAAGCACTACTAGGATCCGTTGGAACGGTTAAATTTAGCGGTTTTAATTTTCCCTTTAACGGTGTGATTTTAATCCAACCATCTTCTTGAGTATGGATATCTACTCCCATCCCACTTAGCATCCGTTCAGTGTGATCACGTGAAAGTAAATCTTCTTTATAGTAACTTGGCTCATCGGCTTGAAGTGCGGCTAAAATAAGTGCTGATTTAATTTGAGCTGAATCAATAGGTGAGTGGTATTTAAACGATTTTAAATCTCCACCACGAATGTGTAAGGGAGCTAAATCACCATCATTACGACCATCAATTTTGGCACCAACATCACGTAAGGGAGTTACTACTCTTTTCATTGGACGACTTCGTAGGTATTTGTCCCCAGTTAAGATAAAGCTACCTTTTAGCCCTGCAAGTAAACCTGCATACAAGCGCATACCAGTACCAGCATTTCCACAATCTAAAATATCATCAGGTTCACTTAGTGTTGCAGGAGGTACAATTGTTACTTCCCCTTTATTACGAGTAATTGTAGCGCCCAGCTTTTGAGCAATCTTCAGTGAATCTAAGGTGTCTTCGCCTTGCAAAAAGTTTTTTATATGTGAAGGTTGATCACTAAAAAGTGAAAACATTGCACAACGGTGTGAGATCGATTTATCACTAGCAATATTATCAATTACCGAGTCAAAAGGTTTGTTTACTGCTGGTATAGTAAGTGTTTGCATCTATCGTAGTCCAATGTTTAGTTTTTCATTCATCTGAGTTAAAATATTCTGCATAATACTTGTGATCTCTTCATCTTCAAGTGTTTTAGAATCAGATTGCAGTACAAATCGAATGGTTAAACTTTCATTGTCTCCTAATTTTTCATCACTGTAGATATCGACTAAATTGTACTGTTTTATTTGTTCAATATTTAAATTGTTTAATACTGTTTTAATCTGTTTATACGGCATATCTTTAGGTGCAATAAAACTTAAATCTTTTGTAGAAGATTGATATTTTGAGATGCTGCTTGCTTTGACAAATTTATCTTTAAGTGCATCAAAATTAATTTGTGCAATAAATGTATCACTCAAATCATAGTCATTGCACACAGTAGGATGAAGTTTTGCAATATACCCAACACTTTGATTATCAATGATCACATTGGCATGTTGAAACGGATGTATAAAGTCATTTGGAAGAGTATGCATAGGTTCAAGTTCAAATTTTCCTACAACATTGGCAACTTTATTGGCAAAATCAAAAAACTCTATATTTTTTGGTTTTCCATTGTTGGAAGCAGCAGCACTTTTTTCTTCTCCTGAAAAGATAAAAGAGATATGTCGAGATTCCTCTCTTTGTGCATCAAATACTGTTCCAATCTCAAATAAAGCGATGCTTTTATACCCAGATTTTACATTGTTTGATGCTGCTTCAACCAAATTTGGTAAGATTGATGTTCTAAAGGTGTTAAGCTCATTTACAATTGGATTAAGAATATCTTTTTCCTCTAATACAGTATCAAAATTGTATTTTTCTAAAACATCACGAGAACCAAATACATACGTGACGGTTTCAAAAAAACCGTTATTAATAGCATTGCTTCGTAGTTGATTTTTTTTGATTAGATCGTAAGTAGTTTTATTAATACGATTTGATTCATCAATTTTTACAGGTTTTGCTTGGATATTATCAATCCCAATAATACGTACAATCTCTTCAGTGATATCTGCAATATTTTTAATATCGTGTCGATACAAAGGAATGGTAATATTTAAAATATTTTCGCCGCGATCTTTTACATCAAAACCAAGTAGGGTTAAGATGTTATCAATCCTTTTTTTGTCGATATCTTGACCAATAATAGCATTAACACGATTGAGATTAATATCAACGGTACTTTTTTGAACCTCCGTACTAATACTTTCACACCCTTGATACATTGTTGCACCATGTTGTGATAATAGTGTTGAAAGGTATGAAAGCCCAAAATCAATATCTGGCTCACTACCTCGTGAAGATTTGTAGTACACCTCGCCAGTTTTTTGCTTAGTATCAAATACTTTTTGCGCTAAATATTCTGGATTGATGTATGAAGCTTCAAGAATCACATCATTATCGCATTTTTCAATTGAACCTGCTTCTACACCAATGATACTTAAAAGCGTATCCCCATAAACACAATCAAAATTGTTCGAGCATTTTTTAATATTTAAAACAACTTTGTCTTTTTGTTGATTGGCAATAGCTTTGGTGTACACATTGAGCAATACCCCAGTAGAGTGGGTTGCATAGGCAACGGCAATCTCTATCTCATTTTCTTTTGCAATATCCACAGATGCAGCGCGTATTTTATGCAATACGCTCAGAGTAAGATTGCTAATTTCAGCAGCTTTAAAATGCAAATTAGCATTGCAGTTACTGCTTGCATTGATATCTAAGATTTGTCCAATCGCTGTACGCATTACAATGATCTGCTCTTCATATGGCATCATTGGAATTTTAAATGCAGTTGAAAGTTCTCGTGCAACTCCATTGATACTTAAACAATCTCCTCGATTGGCTGTAAGTTCAATCTCAATAATTTCATCATTTAACAACGGGTATTGATTGAGTGGTTTTCCAATTTCAAGATCACCTATAGAATCATCCAGTTCTAAAATACCATTATTAAGTTTTGCTAAACCAATCTCTGTAGAAGAACAGATCATACCATGAGATTCCGCCCCTCGAAGCTTTGCTTTTTTAATTATAAAATTATCACCTAAATCAGATCCAACAGTTGCCACGGGAACATATTGCCCCTGGGCCACATTTTTAGCACCACATACTATTTGTGATGTTTGTGATCCAATGTCCACTTGACAAATATTTAATTTATCAGCATCAGGATGTTTAATGCATTCCAATACTTTTCCAACAACCACACCTTGTGGAATAACAACTTTTGAAACGGAATCAACTTCTAAACCAATGGAGTTGAATCGTGCACAAATATCTTCAGTGCTAACTTTTGAAATATCAATAAATTCTTGTAACCAGTGTCGTGTAACTATCATCTAAATTGTCCTAATAACTTTAAATCACTTTCAAACAGTGAACGTAGATCCCCAATATTGTGCAGTAACATTGCAAAACGCTCAATTCCCAATCCAAATGCATAACCACTCACATTTTCATAACCAACAGCTTTAAAAACATTTTCATCAACTATTCCACACCCAAGAACCTCTAGCCATCCTGTATGAGAACACACTCGACACCCTTTGCCTTCACAAAATACACATGAGATATCTACTTCAGCAGATGGCTCGGTGAATGGGAAAAAAGAAGGTCTAAATCTCACTTCAACTTCCCCAAACATATGTTGCAAGAACTCCGTTAAAATATGTTTTAAATTTGCAAATGAAACAACACCCGTTTCATCTACTACGAGTCCTTCTATTTGATGAAACATTGGTGTATGGGTCAAATCAAAATCTTTTCGAAACACTGTTCCTGGTGCAATCATGCGAATAGGGGGCTTTTGGCTCATCATGGTACGTATTTGTACAGGAGAAGTATGCGTTCGCAATAAGGTGTTGTCTTTGTTGTAAAAAGTATCTTGCATATCTCGTGCTGGGTGATATTTTGGCAAGTTTAATGCTTCAAAGTTATGAAAGTCATCTTCTACAAAAGGACCTTCTTCAACTGCAAAGTTCAGATTCTGAAAATAGGTGATGATTTCATTCATGGTTTCCATCACGGGATGCTTTGCTCCAATGTCTGCACTCCACGTAAACTTTGTTACATCAATTTTTTGTGCTTCTAGTTGAGCATTAAGTGCCATCTCTTCTAGCACAATTTTTTTATCTTCGAGTGCTTGTGTAAACGTTGTTTTTTGATTGTTCAAATCTTGAGCAAATTGTTTCTTCTGATCATTTGGTACATCTTTAAGTTTTGCAAATTGTGCAGTAAGCACCCCTTTTTTACCTAGAAGTTCTATTCGTAGATCTTCCAAAGTTTCCAAAGAATTTGCAGACTCAATTTTTTCTAGCCATTGCGTCAAATTAGTTCTCCATGTTACTTGTTGTAAGTATTTTTGGCTATTGTACTTAAAATTTTATAAGAGTTTGGTTATAATATTTTTACAACAAAATCAAAAATTAATTTAAGGACTTTTCGTGTGTATATTTTGTAAAATTATAGCGGGGGATATCCCCAATAAAACTGTACTAGAAGATGACAATTTCTTGGCATTTGAAGATATCAATCCACAAGCAACCAATCATATTTTAATCATCCCCAAAGATCATATTGTTTCGTTTGACGTAATGCCTCCAAAAGTGATGGCAAACATGACCACGTTTATTCAAAAAGTAGCAGCACATATTGGGGTATCAAAAGAGGGCTATAGAATTATTACAAATATTGGAGACAATGGTGGACAAGAGGTTCATCATATCCATTTTCATCTTCTTGCAGGTGAAAAATTAGGTGCATTGGTTTAATTTAATGCACAACAGCTAAAGTAAGTTCACGCAATATTTTAGCTGCAGCTGCAGTTGAAATACCGCTGTGGTCGTATTTTGGAGACAACTCCACAAGATCAAAGCCTACAACATTGTTAAGTTTTGAGAGTTCTTGAATAATGTTCATCATCTCATGAAAACTAATTCCACCAGGTTCAGGAGTACCCGTTCCTGGAAATATACTAGGATCCAATACATCTAAATCAATGGTTATGTAGATGGGCTGGTTCTGCAGTTTTTGAACAATACTTGGCAAAGTAGAAAAAATAAATTTTTCAAGATGGGTGTGTTGTTTTGCCCATTCAAATTCCTCTTTAAGTCCAGAACGTATGCAAAATTGAAAAATTTTATTATCCCCAAGCATATCCCAAATACGACGAATAACCGTAGCGTGGCTTAGTTTCTCTTCTAAATACTCTTCGCGTAAATCAGTATGTGCGTCAAAATGCAGCAGATGAAGGTTGGGATGTTTTTTATGCAATGCTGAAATTGCTGCATATGAAACGAGATGCTCTCCACCAATCATAATAGGAACTTTGTGTTGGGCAATAATTGTTTGTGCCGTTTGTTCAATAAGGCGAAGTGCTTTACCTTTGTTGCCAAAAGGTAATTCAATATCGCCAATGTCGCATAAGGATAAATCTTCTAAATTTTTATCGAGGTAAGGGGAGTAGCTTTCAAGTGCCCATGAGTCTTCACGCATAGCATTGGGCGCAAACCTTGCACCTGGTTTAAAAGAGGTGGTACCATCAAAAGGTGCTCCAAAAAGAACCCCTTTTGCATTTTCAAATAAATCTTCAAAACCTATAAAGGTATGAATATTAGAGTGCATGATTATTTATGCGTATCAAATGCACCTAAAGCCATCAGTTTTTCATAACGAGCTTCAAGTCGTTCCTCTTGGCTTATAGCACGCAGTTTTTCAACCGTATCAAGGAAATAATCTCCTAGTGCTCTATACGCTTCTTGCTTTTGTCGATGCGCTCCAATAAGCGGTTCATCAATAATATCATCAATAAGTTTCATCTCTTTAAGTTCATAAGGAGTTATTTTAAGTGCATTGGCTGCTGTTTGTACCATTGCAGGATCATTCCATAAAATTGAGGCACAACCTTCAGGTGAGATTACTGAAAATACAGAGTAGCGCATCATGGCAAGCTTATCTGCTACACCAATAGCCAGGGCACCACCTGAACCACCTTCACCAATAACTACAGAGATGGTTAAGGTTTTAATATCACTAAGTTCAAAAAGGTTTCGAGCGATGGCTTCACTTTGACTTCGCTCTTCTGCTCCAATTCCAGGATACGCACCTGGAGTATCCACTAGCATAAGAATAGGTATATTAAACTTTTCTGCTAATTTAGCTGCGCGTAATGCTTTTCGATATCCTTCTGGATTTGGCATACCAAAATTACGTTTGATTTTATTTTTAGTTCCTCGACCTTTTTGTTCCCCAATCACCATCACTTTTTCATCACCAATGTATCCCATAAAACAGATAATAGCCATATCGTCTGTTAGATGTCGATCACCATGAATTTCATAAGCATCAGTCAGAAGCGCACGAATATAGTCAAGTGCATAAGGTCGGTCTTGATGACGGGCAAGTTGAAGTTTTTGGAAATCAGATAAATTTCCAAATGTTTTTTCAACCTCTTGGTTAAGTTTTTTTTGTAAATTTTCTACTTTTAGTTCATCTGCAAACGTTTTTGCTTGCATAATCTCTTCTTCAATTATTTTAATATTTTCTTCAAAATCTAAGTAAGTAGCCAAAATAGTCCTTTATATTTTAATCGTTATATTTTTTAAATATAACCACGCCATTGGTTCCACCAAAACCAAATGAGTTACTCATAACCACATCAAGATTTACTTCTCGTGCACTGTTTGGAACGTAATCTAAATCACAATTTTCATCTGATTCAATTTGGTTGATGGTTGGAGGAATGATTCCTTTTTCCATTGCCGTAATGGCAATAATGGCCTCAATAGCTCCAGCAGCTCCTAAACAGTGACCAATTTGCCCTTTTGTTGATGTGACTGGAGGACAATTTTCTTTTCCACCAAACAACTCTTTAAGTGCGGCGGTTTCATTTTTATCGTTTACTGGCGTTGAAGTACCATGAGCATTAACGTAATCAACTTTTAGTTCACCACCGTTGTTTTTCTTTGCCATTGAGTAGGCTGCTTTCATTGCACGAAGCGGTCCATCCATGGTTGGAGTAGTGATATGATTTGCGTCTCCACTTTCTCCAAAACCGATAAGTTCTGCATGAATCTTTGCCCCTCGTGCCAATGCTGATTCTAATGTTTCAAGAACCAATGCACCTGAACCTTCCCCCATAATAAATCCATCTCTGTTTTTATCAAATGGACGTGAAGCTGTTTTAGGATCATCATTTCGTGTTGAAAGTGCTTTCATTGAAGCAAAACCACCAACACCTGCTCCACAAACAGCAGATTCTCCACCAACTGCAAGCATCATATCCGCACCACCTAAAGCGATTGTTTTATACGCTTCACCTACAGCATGAGTTCCTGCTGCACAAGCCGTTACAACAGATAAGTTTGGACCTTTTAGGTTATGCTGAATCGATATAAAACCACCCAACATATTTACCAATGAAGAGGGGATAAAAAATGGAGAAATTCTACTGGGCCCTCGAGTATTGCAAATTACTGAGTTTTTTTCAATATTTGGTAAGCCACCAATACCCGATGCACTTACAATCCCAAAACGATCTGCAATAGAGTCATCTACCTTATTGTCTGTAACCAATCCTGCATCGATCATCGCTTCTTGCGATGCATGAATACCAAGTTGAACAAATCTGTCCGCTTTTTTAGCTTCTTTTTTCCCTAATATGGCAGTTGGATCAAAATCTTTAACTTCACCTGCTATTTGTGCTGAAAAATTCTCAGCATCAAACAATGTAATTGTATCAATTCCACATTCTCCTGCAGATATTGCATTAAATGATTCTTCAACATTGTTTCCCAATGAATTGATCATACCCATTCCTGTTACTACGACTCTTTGCATTTGTATCATTCTCCATATTTTTATAGTATAAAACCATCTATAAAATAGCTTTATACTACAAAAAAGGTGTTTGCACACCTTTTTAGATAGTTAAAATTACGCGTTATCTTCGATATATTTTAATGCATCCGCAACAGTTAAAATAGATTCAGCGTCTTCATCAGGAATTTCAATATCGAATTTTTCCTCTAGAGCCATAACCAATTCTACAACGTCAAGTGAATCTGCACCTAAATCTTCGATAAATTTTGAATCCTCTTTTACTTCAGCCGCATCACAATCCAATTGCTCAACTACTACTTCTTTTACATCATCTAATAATGCCATATTCTAATCCTTTTTAATAAATTGCTACAATTATAACAAAGTTTCTTTAAATCTTTACTTTTTAGACGTAAAGTCCACCATTTACTTTCAAGATTTCTCCCGTGATGTAGCTTGCATGATCACTGAGTAAAAATGCAACAGCATCAGCAACTTCAGTGGAAGTTCCAAAACGTTTTAGTGGGATATTTTTTTCATATTCTGCTTTAACTTCATCTTTAAGTTCATCGGTCATTTCAGTTGCGATAAACCCTGGAGTAATTGCATTAAACCGAATACCACGAGCCGATCCCTCTTTGGCAAATGATTTTGTCATGGCATTTACGCCACCTTTACTTGCACTGTAGTTGGTTTGTCCTGGATTTCCCATCTCGCCTACAATTGAAGAGATATTGACCACGGCACCAAATTTTTTCTTGCTCATGGCTTTGAGTGAATCTCGACATCCAATAAATGCAGAACGTAAGTTTGCATTGATCACAGAATCAAAATCCTCCATGCTCATCCGAATAGCGAGTTTATCATTGGTAATTCCTGCATTGTTAACTAAGTAAGCAAGCGCTCCATCAGCTTGAACAATAGTTGCAATCATCTCTTTGAACTCTGCTTCAATCGATACATCTGCTTTAATTACTGCAGCCGTTCCCCCCGCCTCTTCAATACTTTGTTTTACTGCATCTGCAAGTTCTGGTTTACTTCGATAATTGATCCATACTTTTAAACCAAATCCAGCTAATACTTTGGCAATATCAGCTCCAATACCTTTACTTGCTCCTGTTATTAATACGTTTGTTCCTGTAAATTTCATCTATTCTCCTACTGTTAAATTTTGTAAATTATACGCCTCGTTTATTGTTCCATACTCTTATATGCAATCGATCACTGTATTGATAACCATTTTTCAGTGCCATGGTTATGACGCTTTGGGCATTGTTATCAATATCTTTACTTGTATCTCCCATAGGCATAAGGTAAACTTGTGTTTTTGGAATATCGTTTAATATTGTATCAATTTCATTTTGTGCTTTAGCTAAAAATGTTTTGTCCACAACAAACTTAAGATAGTTGTCTTCACTATGATTGATGATGTGCGTGAGTGTTTGGATATTTAATCGTTTTTCTAAAGGCTCCCCACTGTTGCTAAGTTTCACACTCATAGAATACAATATTTTCTTTTGATACTCTTTATTAATATGTATAGGTAAAGAGGCATTGGTCTCAATGGTGATATGATAACCGCAAACACTGTAATGCTCTAAAAACTCTTGAAATTGAGGGTTAGACCAATAAATTAGTGGTTCACCACCAGTAATAACAATGTCAACTTTATAGTTTGGAATAATTTTATTGACTTCATCAATAAGCATTTGAGCTGTTTCATACTGATGCCATTGCTCTTTAAAAGCAGTATCCACTGCATGAAAGCTATCGCAACTGCATTTTTTAATGCCACTTGGTGTTTCATATTCTACGGCAAAACCAGGACATCTCAGATTGCATTTTCCAAACCGTATAAATACAGAGGGGTTTCCTGTACGTTTTCCTTCCCCTTGAATGGTAGGACCAAAGATCTCATTTATCTCTAACAACTATTTTCCTTGTAAATTATATTATTCAAAACTAAACTATTTTTGTTTATTAATTTGTTAAAAAAGATATAATATCATTTTTAAATATATTTGACTTAAGTAAGTTTTCACTGATTAATAAATTAAAAATATCTCGTTGTGTCATATATCCTCTACCTATAACATCGTGATATAAGGCACTTGCTTTCTTCTTTAAATTTTTAGCTCGACTAATACTATCTGTATCAATACTCTTTCCGCTAAAATACTTATCTAAATATTTTTGATACAAAAACTTTTCAATACTTTGTTCATAAAGTATTATTACATTATTCATGTTTCCATATTGTGTCTGTTGGTCTCCATCTAAAACTGATATTACACATGCTCCATTGAATAAATCTAAACTTTCATTTCTTTGCATTAAATCTATAGTTTGGTTAGAACCTGCAATATATACAATTTTATATTTAGTTGTTATATTTTCATTGTGAAGAATATATTGCAAATAACTTTCTAACATTTTATCTTCTGTTAATATAATTTTATCATAACCAGTGAATTGAAATAACTCTGCTTTTATATAGTTATATGAATGAATAGAAATATCTACAACTCCATTATCATTTGACATATAATAAAGATTTTCATCAAGTTCATTCATTTTTTTCATAATAGCTAAAGAGTGAGTAGTAAAGAGTATATTTGTTTCATGTGTTTGACATAGTTTTTGTAACTCTTGTAATAAATTAATTTGCGCACTGCTATCAAGTGATATATCTAACTCATCTATCACAATAAGCTTACAAGCTTTTTTAATAAGTTTGAATATCTGTATTATCATATATTCACCTGAACTAAAATCATCTTCTCTTATATAGTTTTCTTCATTTAGAGGTTTAATAAAGTATGATTCATTTTTGACAATTATTTGTTCTATATCATCAAAATATGTTGTATTATCATAAATATTTTTTAAAATTTGTATTAGTTCCATTGGTTTATCATCATAATTATTAATAGCAAATCTTGTTTTTATATCTTCTCCAATATCTCCACCTAGTCTTTCATAAGTATTAAAGCGCTTTCCTTTTGGTGCGGGAAACTCTATATTTAATTGTTGTTTGTCTTCAGTTTTAGCTATATCTTTACTATCTAGTGTATATTTACCATCAAATTGAATAGGTAAAAAAGTATAGTCTTTATCATCTACAGTATAAACTATTTTACTACTTTCTTGAACTATATTAAGTCTTGACAGTTTATCTATAGTATCAGTTTCTTTAAAATTTTGAATAGCTTTTATAAGTGTAGTTTTACCTACACCATTTTTCCCCACTATACAATGTAATTTATTTTGAGACAAATCAATTTTATATACAAGTGATTGTATATGTTGTATTTTTTTAAGAGATATTTTAAATTTATCCACTTCTTTTATCTCCATGTAAAAACTTATCTATTACAAAATTACCATATTTTTTTCTTAGAAAAATTATAAACTCACTATCAATATCATTGATGTAGTTTAATTCTCCATATGCTTTACTTAGACTATTTTTATAGTGGATTTTTAAAAAGTAACTAAATTTTTCACTATCAGTGGCAAAGAAGTAAAGAAGCTTTCTTATATTTTCTTTTCTCTCTTTTGGTATTGTTATATGTCCATCAGGTGTAATAATTAGACCCAGTATTTTTACCCTATTTGTTTTATCAAGATACTTAGATTTTTTTTGATTTAATTTAAATTGGTTTTTATAATTTTCTACCAATAAATTTTCTATAACTACTTCAATTTTATTAAATTTTTTATCACTTGAAAATACTAAATCATCGCAATAACGATTATAGATTATATCCTTTTTTTGACAGTATTGATCCATAGCTATATCAAAATTATATAATATTGCATTACTTATACTAGGCGATGTGGTAAAACCTACAGCTAAAGTATTATTATAAGTTATCATCTTCAATATTATGTCAATAGTTTTATCATCTATATTTTCAATTGGTAAATTTTCAATATTATTTTTAATACAAGTTTTTATCATATCTTTAGTGATACTATGAAAAAAACTTTCTATATCTGTTTTAAAATAGTATTTACTATTCTTATGTTTTTCTATCATTTGTAAAATTGTTGAGTTTTTTTTGTAAGAGTATACATTTTTACTTACTTTTAAATAGTTGAATAATATATTGTTTAAAAATGTATGATAGTTTTTTAGTTTTATAGAATCTGGTAAATTTTTTAAGTCGTATTGAACTCTTATTTGATTATTGTATTCAACTAATTTTATGTTTTTTCTATCAATTGGATATGTATTTAAAAAATCATCAAGTGAATATTTTCTATGAAAGTATGAAAGAAAAATATTTTTAAAGTCTTTTTTTTGCAAATTAATTCCCTGTTCTTACAAATACTCTTAGAGTTAAACTTCAAGAGTACCTACATGCAATATGACCGATTAGAGCTTAACGCAAAGGACTGATTTACATCTAGTCGTTAAGTACAATTATTATAGCTTGTATTATTTTAATAAATCCTTAAAAGTTCAGTAAACTCTTTAGTTAGTAGCTACATCCACTAAAAACTCTTAATTAATATAACAGTACTTTTTAGCTATAATATCTATAAATAAAGGGGATATTATGGCAAATAAATTTA
>JAYEFX010000073.1:0-13606 GCA_034658775.1 Campylobacterota bacterium | reverse complement strand
TGTTCATCGGCATTGTAACAATGCAGTACTCCCCCAACTACTCCAGCATCACAATCAAGTAAAATTTGTTTGGAATCATTTGAAGCATCGCGAATATGAACAATAAGAGGCTTCTTTACTTTTTTTGCAAACTGCACTTGTGCAGTAAAAACCTCTTTTTGTTTTTGAATGTTCAACTGTTTTTCATTTTCATCTTGGGGCAAACGAAAATAATCCAATCCACACTCACCAACAGCAATACATTTAGGATGATTGATGTATTTTTCAAACAGTTCTAAATCAAAATTATCAATATCATAAGGGTGAACACCCACTGCAAAATAAACACTGTCGTACTTTTGACTCAATTCTACCGCACGTGGTAAATCATCCAGATCAGCACCTGGGATTAAAAAACCACGAACACCATGATCTAAAGCTCTTTGGATAACATCTTGGATATCATCTTGATATTTTTCATGATCAAGATGACAATGCGTATCAATTATTATGACAGTAACTTTTTATCTACTAGGTTAATAATGCCATTGAGTTGATCAATATCTTCACGCTTTATCCATGCATCAATACCAAAATTTTTAAATGCATCATAATCACTCTCATCATCAATAATAGCTATGGATACAAACTTTTCTTTACATGTATCGTGTTTTTTTTCTTCAAAATCAAATATAGTATTGATGTCTAAAATAGCAACATCAGCGCTCTTAGGCGTATATCCACTTTGACAATGAGAAACCTCATGTTTTGCATCAATGATACCATCATCAATATTGTCATCAAATGTAATAATATTCATATACCAGTCCTTTAAACTTATTCTACAAATTATACATTAAAAATAATTAATTATAAATTATTATAAAATGTACCGTGCAGTATCTTCATCTTCTACAATATCTTCAAGCTTTTCATGCACCAACTCTTTACTTACCACAATGGTTTCCCCAGAATGTTCATCTGCATCAAAGCTGATATCTTCAATCACTTTTTCAATTACAGTATGCAATCTTCGCGCACCAATATCTTCAGCTTTCTCATTTGCACTAACGCTTAGTTTAGCAAATGCATGTATCGCTTCATCATCAAATTTCAATTCGACTCCCTCTACATCCAACATCGCAGTGTATTGTTTGAGCAATGAATTTTTGGTATTGGTTAAAATTTGATACAAATCTTCCTCTTTAAGAGCATTTAACGTTACTCTTAAAGGAAATCGACCTTGAAGCTCAGGCAACAAATCGCTTGGTTTACTCACGTGAAATGCCCCCGCAGCTATAAATAAAATATGATCGGTTTGAATTTGTCCATATTTTGTATGCACACTGCTTCCTTCAACAATAGGAAGCAAGTCACGCTGAACACCCTCTTTGCTTGGATCGGAGTTTTGTCCATTTTTTCCAGAAGCAATTTTATCAATCTCATCAAGAAAAATAATTCCACCATCTTGCGCACGCTTCAAAGCTTCAATTTGTATCGATTCTTGATCAAGCAGCTTTTCACTCGCTTCCCCACGCAACAATACTTTAGCATCTTTTATGGTGACCTCTTTTTTAACTTTGTCTTTATTTAAGCCGCCCATCATTTTATTAAGGCTGTCTTGCATTGCACTCATGTCCATAGGCAAATTACTGTCAATAATCTCAACTTTTGCTTTTTTGGGTAACTCAATCTCTATCTTGCGATCATCCATGTCACCTGCAAGTACTTTTTTTTCCATCATGTTGTAAGTTTTGATAAAAGAATCTTGAGCCAACTGAGTAGCCCCTTTGGGCAAGGCGGGTACAAGTATCTCAACAATTTGCCGAATCACTTCATGATCAATATCTTTTTCAACTTTGGATTCATACTCTTTTGTAACAATATTCATTGATGCAAATACCAAATCACGTACCATTGATTCAACATCCCGTCCAACATAACCCACTTCTGTGAATTTTGATGCTTCTATTTTGATAAAAGGCAAATTCATCATCTTAGCTAGTCTTCGTGCGATCTCAGTTTTTCCAATCCCCGTGCTACCAATCATCAAAATATTTTTTGGCATGATCTCCTCTTGCATTGTTTCATCAAGTTGCATACGTCGATATCTGTTTCTCAATGCCAATGCAATGGTTTTTTTAGCATCATTTTGACCAATGACGTAATCATCAAGATACGATACTATTTGTTTGGGTGTCATTTCCATCTATTTTTGTTCCTCATCAAGCGTTAAAATTTTTATGTTTTGATTGGTATATATACACAATTCACCAGCAACCATCAACGATTCTTGAACTAACTCTTTAGGTTCCAATACAGCGTGTTTATCCAACGCACGCGCAGCACTAATAGCATAATTTCCACCACTTCCAATAGCGGCAATTTTTCCATCTTCAGGTTCAACAACATCACCCGTCCCACTTAAAATAAAAATATGATCTTTATTTAAAACCAGCATCATAGCCTCAAGACGACGCAGCATTTTATCTTTTCTCCACTCTTTTGAAAAGTTTACTACGGCTTTTAAAAGATCCCCTTTAGTGGTTTCCAAATGCGTTTCAAACATATCAAATAGATTAAATGCATCCGCTGTACTTCCTGCAAATCCACTTAAAATTTGATTTTTATACAATTTTCGTATCTTCGTAGCATTGCTTTTTAAAACAGTGTCTCCAAAAGTAACTTGTCCATCTCCACCAATGACCGCTTGCCCATCAGCTTTGTATGCCAGTATCGTAGTTGCATCAAACATCTAAATTATTCTCCAATTACATCAATTCGTGCTTTTGCATGAATTGCATGTCCTAATTTACAATCAACTTCAAAGATCCCTGGAGTTTTGATTTTAGATTCTAAGTGGATCTGTTTTTTATCTAAAGTGATATCAAATGTTGCTAAAACCTCAGCAATCTCCTTATTGGTCACACTTCCAATTAAGTGCCCATTAGCTCCTACTTTATGTTTAACTGTAAATTTTGATGATTCTATTTTATTTTTAAGTTCAGTTGCTGTTGCAATCTCTTGTGCTTCAAGTGCTTTTGCATCAGCTTTGTCTTGTTCCCATTGTGCTAACACTTCAGGTGTAGCGTGTTTTGCAAAACCTTTTCCTACTAAAAAATTCTTTCCATACCCATCTTTTACCTCTTTAACTTCTCCTGCTTTTCCTAAAGACTTTACATCTTTGATTAATAATACTTTCATTATATATTTCCTTTTTTATATTTTTAATTTATCTAATTTATTACCTTTAAAACGCTATTTTACAATAGCTTTACTCACAAGTATCTTACTTGATGGATCTGACTCCATAAATATCAGCACGTTTAAGAATAACCCTTGCCCAGACATGATGTGCTTGCGGTTCACACATTGAATCATGAATACGAAATATTGCCGCATTCGTTTCATCTAAAATTGCCTTTGCCTCATTTAATTCATTGGTGCTGACTTTATACAACTCATGACAAATACGTGCTTGATTGGGATGAATGATGGTCTTGCCAAAAAAACCCTCTTTTAGATCACGTTGCACCTCTTTTGAAAAGATTGTTGTATTTTCCAAACAATTATATACAGGAGCACTAATATTAAACCCAAAGGGTTTAAACACACTTAACACATCAGCAAATATCTTCGAACTGATATGAAAATCATGTATGGAATCTTCACATGATTTTTTCAGCCCCAAACTCTTAAACATATCTTCCCCACCCAAACGCAAAGTGATAACAGTATGCTTTGTTTGTTTTAATAAAAAATCGCGTATTTGTTTCAATTTATCTTGATCAAACATATCGTTTGATTCAATTACGGGCATGATACCGTAAACTTTTTTTGAGTTATTTACAACACTAAAATACGCATCCATGTTGTGCGTACCAAATTTAGCTAAAGCAAAACCATCTATTTTATCAATATTGGGTAATTGCAACAATGCGGACATATTTTGAACATCGGCAGGACGTATAAAAACACGAACGTTTGTAAACGTATACTCTTGCAAAAACGTTTCAATATTTTTCATGGCCATTGGAAGATCTTGTTGTTTAATAGCATCTTCCAAACACAATACAAGCGATTTTAATTGGGGAAATTTTTTACCTTGAGCAATGCTTAAAAGGTGTTGATTGATTGCTGGAGTATAAAGTGTTGCTCCAATATCTAAAAAATCAAAATTAATACTTGTATTCAATACTGCTACCACGCCAATTTATAAGAATCACTGTGTTTACGATACATTATTTTTCCTTTAATTTATTTTGTAGTTTATCTATTTCTTGCTTCAAACCATCTGCTTAAAAACTCTTTACGTGTATATACTTTTGCTCCTAATTGCAGTTTATAATCCATGTACGGATGCCCTAAGTTCCAAAAAGAACAACCCTCTTTTTCCAAATACTGTGCAAGCAGTACCAATTGTAGATTTCCACAATTGTTGTGTTGTTTATCTTTTAGACAAAATCCACTTAGACTGGTATAGGTTTTTCCAATTTTATAGCCTATTTCACCCGCAACTAAACAGCCATGTGCATTTGATCTTAAGTGCACAGCAATAAGCTGAAAGTTTTCATGTTTTTTTAATCGTAATTGCTCCATAAGATAAACGTATTTATCTTTTAACCAATTGTCTTTATGTTGATCTTCAATAGAGTTGATGATGCTAGCCACATCATTGTTTATTTCTAAGGTATACCTATTTGCATAAATAAGTTTTTTAACTTTTTTAGAAACATGCAAATTCTTAAAATCAAGTAAGGCATAATGCATTTGCATCTCAGGAAGCAAGACCAATTGATCATCATTGTCAAAACTCACACTAATAAACCCTGCTTTGGCTAAATCAATGTAAAACTCACAACTCCAATCATCACTCCAATAATAGTTATTTGCAAGATTAAGATATATTTTCTCATGCAATAGTTGTTCATCTTTAATATTGTCATGCGTAATGTAATAAATTTTAGGAATATTTGACATACCTAGTTATAATCTAAAATTAATTAAAATTAACTAAGACAGTTAAAAGCTTTAGAAGAACAATAAGCGTTTTTAGATACACTTCGCTTATGAAAATGATAACAACAATAAACACTCGCTTAGACGAGATTAGAACAGAAGTATTGGCCTTGGTTGACAATCAAAAACTATCCCTTACGGATAAAAATGTTTTGATGCAACCTTTAGTAGAGGAAAAAAAAGTTCTTGAACACACCTTGGTGTATCTTGAAAAAATCAAAAATACCAACTACAAAGGTTTATGCCAAGGTGGATGAAAGCTTTAAATTAAAAGCTTTCCCACTCATCATCACTGTTTGATGCTGCCGTTATTGGTTTAGGTGCAGCAGTTTTCACAGGTGTGCTAGCTTGAACAGTTTTTTGTACGGCTCTTGGTGCAGCAGTTTGCACTGCTGGTTTAGCTGATATTTTTGGACCATCATTTTTTATATCTTTTTGATATTTACAATTTGATTGCAATATACCATTTAAATCATCCATCACTTTTACTGTATCGTTCTCAATATCCCTAGAAATTTCCATAAGAACTGTATTGACTGCTTTATTTGCATTTTGATCAATGTATTTTTGCACTCCACCATGAACATGTTCATGTACTTTTTGCAAATCTTTCCATGCTGAACTTTGTGTATATCCTTTATTGTTTCGTTCTTGTTCATCCATCCATTTACCCAATTTACAATTATGATGATCCTCAACTTGAAAAGAGGTAAACTGATCGAGTTTTTCAAAGTTTGAAGATTTAAAAGAGATATGGTCCGTTTTATAAGAAGAGATGGTACTCAATAACTCAACATCACATACTTGTTGTTTAATACTTTCATCAAAGGTAACTTGTTGCATCACATCAGATATTTTATTTGCTAAAATAGAGATTTCACTTGAAAGTGAATCTATTTCATTGGCTGCAGATGCATTTTTTTGCGTTACTTGATCCAAGTTATTAATCGTATCATTAATTTGAACAATACCAATCTCTTGCTCTTTAGATGCTGTTGCTACATCACTGATCATTGTTTTGGTTTGCGTAATTTTTTCATTTAGAAGTTCATAACCATGAATCATATTATCTGCAATCTTTTTACCATCATTGGCTTTTGCATTGGCAGATTCAACTAAATCTTTGATCTCTTTTGCTGCTTCGGCTGATCGAGCAGCAAGATTTCGCACCTCTTGAGCAACAACAGCAAAACCTTTTCCTGCTTCCCCAGCCGTTGCAGCTTCCACTGCAGCATTGAGTGAAAGTATATTGGTTTGAAATGCAATTTGATCAATAATCGTAATCGCATCTGCAATGGAATTTACCTCAGCACTAATAGCATCCATAGACTGTGCAGTTTGTTTAGCCAGATCTTGCCCATCGTTTGCAGAAGTTGTTACTTCATCAGAAAGCTGAGACATATTGGAAACACTTTGACCACTGTTTCGTATATTGCTCGTAATTTGTTCAACTGCTGCAGCAGTTTCTTCCAATGAAGCAGCTTGATGTGTCGATGATTCGGACAGCTGTTGTGCATTTGAAGTTAACGTTCCAGTATTTTTATTTAAGCTGTCCAGTGCATTTCCAAACATTGCCATAAATGAGGAGATATCGTATCCAAGGGCAGTCATTCCTGTAGCTATGGTTCCAAAATCACCATACATCCCATCACGTTGTTCATCTGTCAATCTAAAAGTATAATCACCTTTTCCATACTTAGAAAGGAACATATTTAAATTATCAAGTTTTATTTTGGTTTCTTTGAGCATATCATTAATATTGTTTCGTAACGATTCCACTTCAACAGTGGCCCCTTTTTGATGAATGCTGTACGTAAAGAATCCATTTCCTACTTTAGCCATCACATCATCAATCTCTTCAACCACTTTTTTATCTTGTTCTATGATAAATGTAGTTTTTTCAATCCCCTCATTCATCTCCATTGTCATTTGAGCAAATTCATCTTTACCTTTCACTTCCATAGGTTTCATGTAATCTTTTTCTCGCACAGCGTACGCAAAAAAGTATGCCAGTCCCGTTTTAAAGTTATTTAAGTTATCCAAAATTCCTCTTGAGATAAAATACGACATCAATGCTACAAGAAGGTGAATCAAAACAGAAGCTACCAGATCAATGTACATAGCAATATCTGCTTTGGATTCCAACTCTTCTAATCTTTCCAATAATCGAGTAGATAAATAATCATCTATTTGTTTAAGTTTATTAATTTTTCCTGTAATATGATTAAACCACTTATTTGCATCCTCATTAAATCCACCAATGGTTGTAGCTTCAAATGCAACTTTTCGCATACGATTTACTTCATCTACATCTTTTCCTTGAACCGTTTTTCTATAAAAGTCTACGTAGCTTTTTTGTGCTGTATTAACAAAAGAGTTCATGTATGCATCTTGTTCGGTAACAAGTTTTGTAAATTTTACTTTCATTCCAGGCAAAAATTTGTTTCGTGCAAAAGAGTTTGACATCACTGCTCGCTCAATTCCCGCTCGCTCTTTACTCATCAAAAAGGTATAATACGCATTAAGATCTCGAGCCTCATTTACATTGGTGGCCATTTTTGATATCACGGCTATGGTATTTAAAAACACGGTGTTCATCCCTGTATAATACGAAATCGCATCCTTTGTAGAGATCCCCAAGGCCGATACTTTTGTACGAATCCCTTTTAGCTTATTCATGTTATCAATATTTTTTTGAACCAATGCATCAAAGGCTGCATCTTTATAATTAGCTTGATACGTTTTTAATGATGCTAAAAGACGAGTACGTCTATCATTGGTAAGCTTTCGTTGATTGGGTAAAATAGTGGTAAATTTTTTTCCTTTACTTCCAATGAAACCAGCCGTAGCACCTCTTTCTTTTTGCGTTTCATGCAATAAATTGGCAAAATTAGATGCCACAAGAGCTGCTTGCTGTACTTTAGGATCTGTGATACGTAGATTATCACGTATGTTATTTTCCGTTTTCTTTAGCAAGCCTATTTTTTTCGTAATGGTATTAAACCAATATTCAGCATCAGTATTGAATCCACCTTTTTCATCCGCATCAAGCATCACTTTTCGAATACGGTTTACCTCATCTACATCCGAACCTTTTAATGCTTTTTCTAAAAAACCATTTTCAACAGGAGATGAATACCCTTTAAATGTCGCAAGATAAGAGTTTTGTGCTGCAATAAGGTTGGAAAGCTTTTCCCTCATCCCTTTTCCAAACTTATCTTGTGCCAGAGTATTGGCCCCAACTGCTCGCTCAATTCCAGCTCGCTCTTTTGCTTGTAAAAAAGAGCTGTACGCAGCAATATCTTTTGTCACACTTGCTACTCGACTAAGCTTAACCGTTGCATTAATCGTATCTAAAAATATACTATTATTTTTAGTATAATACCCAATTGCTTTAGCCACAGGTATATTTAAACCATCAACTTGCCCTCGAATGGAAGAGATACCCTCCATCATATCTATTGCTTTTTGTATTTTAGACTCAAAACGATCAGGATAAATTGAATAATCCATACTCTTCTCGTAGGATAGAAAACTCTTGTACGCTGCATTGGTAAGCTCTCTTTGTTTAGGTAAGGCATCTTTAAATTTTGCCCCCTTACTTCCAATATAACCAGCAGTCATCCCGCGCTCTTTTTGAGTTTCATGTACCAATGCGGATATCTTAATGGACATCTCTACTAGAGCATTTGCATTTTTTACATTTTGACCCGTTGAGTATGAGTTGTAAACCGAAATCCCAGAAAAGTATAAAAGCCCGGCTAGTGGGAAACTTACAAGTAACAATAATTTGTGTTTTATCATTAGGTTATCTAAAAAGCCCATGAGTATATCCTTTTGTGTTGTATAATATATATTTTATACTATATCAACTTAAAATATATCACAAATATGACAAGTATTGCAAAATTATTTTTTTATTTTTGTTCTGTATAAATGCTATAAGTTCAGTTATATAAGTTTTATTTATTAATTGTCACTCAAAACATAGTGAAAATTCTCTTTTTGCAAATAATGAATAAAATACTGAAAAAAGTTTTGTGTTTCTATTTGATCATACGAAGCAATTGAGATCACAACGTAGCGCTTATCACCTTGCATTTGAGGCAAGGAAGAAAAATCGATATGCGATGGAATTTGTTTCATTATTGGAATAAGTTCGTTTTCACTGCAACTGGCTTTTAAAGAGAGTCGATGTATTGGTTTATTTTGAGCAAAAAAAGTATCCAATGCCTCCACAATCATAGCTTGAGACATCTTTGGAAACCCAGGAGTAAAGAAGTAACGATCTTCTAAATAAAATCCAGGTACATTATTGACCACATTGTTTAGCAATCCTGCATTTAAAGGCAAATTGGCCATATGGATACGATGGGGATACGCTTCTTGTCCAAATTGATTGATGATACGATTAAATGCTTCCTCATGCTGTTGCATTTTACCCCCAGTAAACACATTAGCCGCAACTTGTCGTGTATAATCATCAGGAGTTGCACCAATCCCGCCAAAACAAAACATCACACCTTTTGGATCATTTTTTACAAGATTAAAAACAGATTCTATAAAAAGAGGGTCATCTTTTATCACAAAATTGGCTTTTTGCTCCCAACCACGCTTTAAAAGTTCTTGATTTAAAAATGAAAAATGGGCATCTTTACGACGCCCATTAAGTAATTCTGTACCAATGATGACAGAATAAAAATTCATAAAAGTTATATTTTACTTTGTACGAACGCATCCATCTCATCAACAATCTGCTCAATGCTTCGCTCACCATTGATTTTTGTTAATACGTTTTTTGCACTGTAAAATTCTTGAATATCCGCTAATGGATCGGTAAATACTTTCATTCGATTGTTAAATACTTCAACATTATCATCAGCCCCACGTGCACGCCCTAGAACTCTATCGCAAGCTACTTCAGCCGATACTTCCACCTCAATCACATTTACCAATTCAACTTCAGTTTCGGTTTCTAAATAACTGTCAAGTTCAGTCATTTGTTCTTGACTTCGTGGATACCCATCAATCACAATAACAGGCGTTGGTGCGTTTTTAATCGCACTTACTATGGTTTCAATAACAATAGCAATAGGTACAAGATTTCCGTTGCTTACGTACGTATCAATCTCTTTACCCAATTCACTTCCGCTTGCTACTTCAGCTCGAAACATATCTCCAGTTGAATAATGCGTAATATTGTCATGTTTTGCTGCAATCAACTCTGCATCTGTAGTTTTACCACTTCCTGGAGCTCCGATGATTAAAAATAGTTTTTTCATAATGTTTTTCCTTTTATTTTTATAGTTTATTACTTATACGCTGGTTCTAAAAATGGAACCACTTGCTTTTTACGGCTCAAACACCCTTTAAGCCAAAACTGATTCTCTTCAATTTTTACATCCCAAGCTTTTTGAACAACTTCAGTTGATTTTGTAGCAACTAAAATTTGTGATCCCATTGCCATGATATCCGTTAAAAGTAGCAATACCGTATCCGCTTCTTCTTCGTGCAAAACAGCATGAATCTCTTTAATTAGATCCTCTTTCATATCATCAAATACGCTTACGTCAACCACTTCAAGTTGCCCTATTCCTACTTTATTGCCATGCATATCAAAGTTTTTAAAATCTCGCTTCACTAACTCTCTCATAGATACACCAGCAACTTGTGATTTGACATTGAACATCTCTACACCAATAGCTTTATAATCTTCAATACCAGCAATATGGGCTAACTCTTTAGTGATCTTAGTATCAATTTTAGTACACGTAGGGGATTTAAAAATCACCGTATCGCTTAAAATTGCACACATCATCGCACCCGCAATATTTTTTGGAATCTGCACTTCATAATAATCAAACATCTCTTTAACAATAGTATTGGTGCACCCAACTGGTCGTATCCAACACTCAAGCGGTGCTGAAGTTATTAACCCACCCAATTTATGATGATCCACGATACCTACGATATTTGCTTCTTTAAGATCATCTGGACCCTCTGTATAATTGTTGTAATCGGTCATAAACAAATCACATTGCGCAAATGAAGTTTTAAGCTGGGGGGCTTCAAGATCAAATTTATCTAAGATGTATTGTGATTCAGGATTGATATCACCTTGTCGAACTGCGATTGTTTCAACACCTAAAGAGTTTTTTAAATACGCCATTGCAATCGCTGAGATGATACTATCACTATCAGGAATTTTATGTCCACATGTATATAAAGCCATTATTTTAAATCCTATAAATATTTTTTTGCATTTTATCTAAAAATAGATAAAAAGAAGTTACTGTATATTAAGTTGTTCAAGAGGTATACTTACTTTAAAGTTTGCACCATTATATTGTTTTGATTTATATTCAAATTTCTCATTAGATACCTCTATGGTTCCATTCATGTGTTTTACAATGATCTCTTGAGTCATGTACAAACCAATTCCCGTACCTTGAGATTGATGTTTGGTTGTAAAATACGGCTCAAAAACTTTATGAAGGATAGACGATTCAATACCTCCAGCATTGTCTTTGACCTCAAATATTGCTTGTTTATTATAGATGTATAAATCAATCCACATCATTCTTTGATCCGCAGTTTGTTTATCCAATGCATCATAAGCATTATTCAATAAGTTCATCATCACTTGCATCAATTCATTTTCCAGTCCTACAATCTCAACATCATGAATATTTGTAATAATTTCAATCTCTTTATTTTTAAATTTAGATTTTATTAGAGAATACGTCTTAAAATAAGTGTCTTTTATATTAAATTCATTGAACTTTTTATGAGGCTTAAGAAAATCTCTAAAATCATCAATAGTTTTTGATAAAAATTGAGCCGCATCATTAATACTATCAAGTGTTTTATACTCTTCTTCTATGGAAAGTTCCCCATACTCTTTACGCAATTTTATCCCTGTAGCTGATGTAGAGATGACGGACAATGGTTGACGCCACTGATGCGCAATATTTCCAATCATCTCTCCCATGGATGCCATTTTTGATTGTTCAAACAAGATAAGATCTTTTTCATGATTTTCGTGTACTGCATGTTTTACTTTTTTCTCAAGAATATTATTCATCTCTAAAAGTTGTTTTGTTTTTTCATCAACTTTCTGCTTTAAATCACGATTAAGCTTGTTAAGCATCCTTTGACGATAGATAAAAAATACAGCTGCAATCAATACCACAATTAAAATATTCCAAAACAGTGTATAATCAACCAGCGTTTCACGCTCAATATTCATCCATTTTGTCAAAATACGATGATGTGTGTTTTCCTCTATGTTTTGTATAATTTTATCAAAAATCTCAAGTAACACAATATCGTCATTACGCACACCAACGCCTAATTCCCAATACTCATCAAATTTTCCTGCAATTTTCAATTCATTTATAGATTCTTTTTGAAACTGATAATTAATCCCCGCTAATGTTCCTACGTATCCATAAAGTTCTCCACTAAGTACGCGTTGAAGTCCTTGCTTCACATTATCAACTTCAATAATATTGATATTTGGATATTTTTGTTTGATAATTTCCACAAAAGCATATCCTTTTGGTATACCAATCTTTTTATTCTTTAAATTCCGAAAATCATCCACAAAAGGTATCCCCACTTTTGTAGCAATAACCAAGGCTGTTTTTAAATACACCTGTGTAAAGTTTAAATATTTCTCACGCTCTTTTGTCTGCATTGCCAAAGGAAGAATATCACACTTTTTTTGTTGTGCAAACTGCAACGATTCTGTCCAGCTTTTAGTTGGTACAACCTTCATTTCAATATCAAGGTGCTTTTTAAACTCTAAAAAGTAATCTGCACTGAGTCCAATATGATTACCCTTAGTATCCCTACCCTCAAACGGCAACCAAGCAGGATCAATACACATCCTAATCTCTTTTTTATTTTTAAGATATTCAAGTTCATAGCTACTTAAAATTGATTCTTGTTTTTTAGTCCGTATATCGGATGTAAACCACTTATTTCGTAACCGTTGCATCTCTTCATCACTAATTGTATTCATGGATTTTTGCAATATATCCCGCAATATGGGCTGTTTTAAAGAAGTACCTATGTGCATTGTTGTGTTTAAGCGTTCATCTTTTAGCACTCTGGTATGTTTTAACAATAAACCATTTTCTTGCATAAGATAACTCGTCACACCATAATCTGCTACAACAGCATCCGCTTGACCTTCAACAACAGCAATGATACAATTTAAAACATTATCTTGTATATTAAGATTAATATCAGGAAAATACTGTTTTAAAAATTCATGCACAAAAAAGCCCTTAGCTACAGCAACTGTTTTACCTTTTAAATCAGCTACGGTTTGTATGTTTTGATCATTTGTAAAGATTGATTTTGTTGCATGGATATATTCTTTGGTAAAATGTATGTATTTTTGTCGAGAAGGCGTATTGCGAATATTAAGCATCACATCAAGTTGTTCATTTTTTATTTTATCAAGAAATTCTGACCATGTTGGACCAACATGATACTGAGCTTTAATGCCTAATTTTGAAACCACTAAATTCATGTAATCAATTGAAAAACCTTTTGCTTGCCCATTGATATTAAAATTATAAGGAGGCCAATTAAGTTC
>JAYEFX010000072.1:0-13638 GCA_034658775.1 Campylobacterota bacterium | reverse complement strand
AAACAATCGTGCCGTATCTGCACCATATTTTTCTACAATGGCATCTGGGTCAACTACGTTTCCTTTGGATTTGGACATTTTTGCCCCATCTTTAAGCACCATACCTTGAGTCAAAAGTTTTTTAAATGGTTCTTTTGACTTTGTATAACCAAGAGTGTTTAGCGCTTTAGTAAAAAATCGTGCGTATAAAAGGTGTAAAATGGCATGTTCAATTCCACCAATATACTGATCCACATCCATCCAATAATTAGCATCACTCGCATCGATCCCTTTTTCATTCCACTTTTGTGGATTGGTTGCGTAGCGTAAAAAGTACCATGAAGATTGCACAAAGGTATCCAGTGTATCGGTTTCACGAAGTGCGTCTTTCCCACATTTTGAACATTTACAATGCTTCCAAGTGGGATGCGTATCCAGTGGATTCCCCTCTCCTGTAATCACTACATCTTCAGGCAATGCAATAGGCAAATTTTCAAGTTTTTCAGCTACTAATCCACAATCATCACAATGGATAAATGGGATAGGAGCACCCCAATATCGTTGCCGTGAAACACCCCAATCACGAAGCTTATAATTGATCTGTTTTTTACCTAAGCCATTTTTCTCAAAATGATACAGAATTGCTTTTTTTGCTTTCGTATTTTTAAGTCCATTAAACTCTTCACTGCTGTCTACAAGCTCACCTTCACCGGTATATGCTTCTTCAAGTTTAATAATCCCCTCAGGAGTATCAATAACTATTTTAATATCTAAATCGTATTTTTGTGCAAATTCAAAATCACGTTGATCATGTGCAGGTACAGCCATAACTGCTCCACCACCATACGATGCTAAAACAAAATTAGCTACCCATACAGGAATTTTCTCACCTGTTAAAGGATGAACCACATCAATTTCAAGATACAAGCCCTCTTTATCATGCGTTGCTCGATCTCGTTCACTTACTTTTTGCATCGCTTTGATCGCTTTGATTTTTTCATCACTAAGCAGTTTATTATCCAATAGATATTGAACAATCTCATGTTCAGGTGCTAAAGCAGAATACGAAATTCCATAAACAGTATCGGGTCGCGTTGTAAACACCGTATATTTTTCAAACTTATTATCAAGTTTGGCTTGAGTTTCATCACTTAACGTAAACTCAAACTCTAACCCTTCACTTCTTCCTATCCAGTTTTCTTGCATGGTTAAGACTTGAGATGGCCAAAGCCCCTCTAAATCTTTTAAATCATCCAAAAGTTCTTGAGCATATTGGGTAATTCCAATATAATATCCAGGCATCTCTTTTTGTTGCACTTCATTATCGCAACGCCAACAGCACCCCTCTTCTACTTGCTCATTAGCCAAAACAGTATGACAATCTTCACACCAATTTACCGTAGTTGATTTACGGTACATCAACCCTTGTTCATGCATCTGGATAATAAACTCTTGTTCCCATCGTGTGTACAACTCATCACTGGTTGCAAACTCTCTGGTTTTTGAAAATGAAAGGCCTAGCCCCTCTAGCTCTTTTCGCATGTAATCTATGTTTTCATAGGTCCATTTTTTAGGATGGAGTTTATTTTTAATGGCTGCATTTTCTGCTGGCATACCAAAACTGTCCCAACCAATGGGATGCAATACGTTGAAATTATTTTTACGATAATACCGTGCAAAGGCATCTCCTAAACAATAGTTTCGAACATGCCCCATATGGATCCGACCACTAGGATACGGAAACATACTCAAAATGTACTTTTTCTCTTTTTTAGAGTCTTCATTTAGTGGCTCAAATGAGTTATTATCATTCCAATATTGCTGCCACTTTTTTTCAATCAACTGTGGATTGTATTGCATTAAAATTCTTCCTTAGTTTTTGTTTGTGCACTGTCAATAAGTGTCAAAGCTACAGTGAATAAGTTAGCCACAACAGCTCCAATAGCTAAAGCGATCGCTAATCCAACATTATTGGTAAACGTTAACACGATAAAAGCAGGAATAAGGTGCAAGTCTGCTACAAGTGAGCTGGCCAACAATTCTGCTGATCGAACATTGAGCACACCAATTTTTAGTATTGTAGAGATGATATTCACCCCTGCTGCAATAAACAATGCTATTGCATCATGTTGATACAAAAATCCCGCCGTGGTAGTTAAACTCATCAACGAGAAAAATACGTATATTACTCGACCCCAATCCATACTTTCTCCTTTTAAACTGTACCTTGCTCAAACTGAGCACGCATTCTGTCTTTTTCTTGCTGTCTTTTATTCTTTTTAGCTTCTTTATCTCTAAAGTTTGCAATGGAAAATCTAAACTGTACCAAAAATGATGCTGCAATAAAAATAGAAGAATACGTACCGACTACAATTCCTACAAGTAAGGTAAATCCAAATCCATGAATAATCTCTCCACCAAACAGAAATAAGGTAAACACAACAAAAAATGTTGTCAATGAGGTTAAAATCGTTCTACTTAACGTTCGTGAAACCGATTCATTTACTACTTCATTAAGTTCTGATTTTTTAGAGGTTTGCACCCCTTCTCGAATACGGTCAAAAACAATAATCGTATCATTTAATGAATACCCAAGTATGGTTAAGATTGCGGCTAAGATATCTAAGTTAACATCCACTTGAAATAAAGCAATCGCACCCATAGCAATTGTAACATCATGTATCAATGCCAAAATAGAAGCAATAGCAAATCGCCACTCAAATCGGTATGACACATAGATCATAATCACAATAAGCGATAATGCCAACGCCATTAACCCTTTCTCTTGCAACTCCCCACCAACTTTAGGTCCAACCATATCGACTCGACGAACTTCAAACTCACCCGTAGGCTTAAGAATCTCTCGCATTGCATCACCAACATCCGTTTGCAGTGAAGTTGAACTCCCTGTAATTCGAATCACAACCTCTTCAGGTGCTCCAAACTCAGTAATGCTTGCATTTTTATACTCTTTATGATGAGCCAAAGTATCTCGAATTTTATCGATTGGAGCTGCAGTGGTGTATTGTACTTGTACAATCGTTCCTCCAGCAAAATCAATACCAAAATTCAACCCCTTGGTTAAAATTAACACCAATGAAGCAACGATCAATAAACCAGACAATCCAAGAAACGGTAAACGTCTCCCCATAAAATTATACGTTTGTGCTTTTCTAAACATTTCCATTATTTGATCCCAAACCATTTTTTATGATTTTTTTGTTTTATCATTCTTGGCATTAAAGCTTCATAAATACCATGTGTTCCTAAAATTGCCGTAATCATCGATGCTAATATACCAATAGAGATCGTGATAGCGAACCCTTTAATAGGCCCCGTTCCGTATGCATACAAAATTACTGCCACTAATAGTGTGGTGATATTTGCATCCAAAATAGCGCGCATGGCGTTATTGTAACCATCCTCAATCGCCTTAGTAATGCTTGCTCCATTTTTAAGCAATTCACGAATCCGTTCAGTAATAATAACGTTTGCATCAACAGCCATACCTACAGTTAAGACAATACCAGCCATACCAGGAAGCGTAAGTGTAGCACCAAACATGGCCATGACGGCAATTAATATAAAAATATTCATAATCAATGCTATGTTTGAAATCACTCCCGCCATTCCATAATAGATCACCATAAATACAATAACCAAAGCAAAACCTAAAATCAGTGCCAACATCGATGCTTGAATTGAATCCGCACCCAAACTAGGTCCTACGGAACGTTTTTCCAACATCTCCACACTTGCAGGTAAGGCTCCTGATCGCAATGCGATCGCAACATTTCCCGCTTCTGCCATGGTAAACCCACCAGAGATTTGACCACTTCCTCCACCAATTCGTTCACGAATTACAGGGGCAGAATAGACTTTACCATCCAGAACAACAGCCATTCGTTTACCTACATTTTCACCCGAAAAATCACCAAATATTTTTCCACCCATTGAATTTAGTGTGAAATTAATAATGGGCTGATTCCCTTGATCAAATGCAACTTTGGCATCAATAATTTGAGAACCATTTAAAATTGGGATCTCTTTAAGAAGATACTTTTGATTTTCATCTGCTGATCCGCTTAAAATTACGTCACCGTATTGCGCTGCTTTTGCTGGGCTCATTGTGTACACTTGATCTGCACGATCTTCATCCACTGCCATCATTTCAAGATTCGCAGGCTTTGATATAAGTTCACGCGCACGCTGTTCCTCTTCTTGTGATTTAATCCCTGGAAGTTCAACAACAATATCCGTCGCCCCTTGTCGTACAACTGAAGGCTCAGCTAAGCCAAATTGATCAAGTCGATTTCGTATTGTTTCAACCGCTTGTGAAACGGCCATATCTTTGGTCAGTTCAATCTCAGCAGGTTGAAGCTTAATACTGTAAGCATGATCTTCACTTTTAGTGATATCCAAGCCACGAATATTTTTCAACATCTCATCAATTTTGACAACCTCATCTGGGTCCAAAACAATAAATGAAGCGCTAATCTCATCAAAAGTTAAATCTTCAATCAAAATATCTTCATCGTCTGTGTAATATTTGATTGAAGATGCGATTGTTTTCATCTTGGTTGCTACAGCTTCATCAACTTGTACACCCAAACGCATATGCAATCCACCTTGCAAATCCAGTCCTAGTGATATCTTTTTACCTTCAGTTTGCAAAAATGATGGCATGGAAAATCCAATACCAAATAATGCAACCAAAATAAATATCACCATACGATAATTAAAAAAATTCAATGGTTTTCCTTAAGAAAAATTTTGTTGTGTAGTTTTAGTCGATTTTACTTGCAACGTATTGTTTTACAAGTTTCATCGTAGTTCCATCATCATGTTTAACTGTAAAAAATTCCTCTTCAACTTTTACAACTTCTACCATCAATCCACCCGTAGTAACAATTTTATCACCCTTGGCCATCTCTGCAATCATATTTTTGTGCTCTTTTGCTTGTTTTTGTTGTGGTCTAATAATCAGAAAATAGAAAATCGCGAACAACACGATTAACGGTAACAATGATCCTAATAAACTTCCATCTTGCATTTTTATATCCTTTAATTTATACTTAGCTATACTTTGTGTATGCTTTTTAAAACCAAATATTTTACCTACAATTGCCTAATAAAAGGCTTATACATATCTCTACTGTTTAGTGCATTTATTTATTTAGAATATTTTGACATAAGCAACACATTATTCAATTCTTTTTTAGCCTTAATGGCCATCTACACATTTTTAACAACGCCTCGTGCCTCTCTTTTTTGGGCTGGTTTTTTTACCGCAATTTTATGGTTTTGGTGGATTGGCATCAGTTTCATTCACTATGATTTGACTTATTTGATCCCTTTTGTTCTCTTGGGTATTGGCCTAATATATGGAACTCTTTTTACACTAAGCAGTCTTTATTCAAAGTTATGGATTCGAGCTCTACTACTGTTTTTATTAAGTTTTATCAGCCCTTTTGGATTTAATTGGTTTAAACCTGAATTGTTTTTTATCAACAGTTATTTCCAAAGTTCAAAATTTGCTTTTGCACTGATTATTGTTTGTCTAAGTCTGTTTATCTTTTATGCAAAAAGTCGCTACAAACTTTTAACCTTATTGCCTTTAGTATTTGCCATCAATACCCAAACACCAAAACTGCAACTTCCACCACTTACAATCTCCATGCCACAATACAACATTGAACAAGATGACAAATGGAATCAAACATTAAAAAAAGATATCATTGCGTTAAATATTGCTCGAATCAATCATGCGATCAAAGAAAATTACGACATGGTTGTATTGCCCGAGACTGCTTTTCCTATGTTGCTCAATACCAGCCCCCAATTGATGCAAGAGCTAAAATTGCTATCACAAGATATTGCAATAGTTACAGGTGCCATGCACATGGATAAAGAACAATACCACAACTCTACGTATTTTTTTAAGCAAGGAGATGTTCAGATTGCCAACAAAGTAGTCTTAGTTCCTTTTGGGGAAGCGGTACCTTTTCCTGATTTTATACGAGATTTTATCAATAATAGCTTTTACAATGGTGCCCAAGACTATTCTACAGCTGATCACGCCAGCGATTTTGAATTCAATGGGATTAAATTTCGCAATGCCATCTGTTATGAAACCACTACGGATAAGATATATGAAAAAACTCCCCCTTACGTACTGTCACTTTCAAACAATGCTTGGTTTACCCCCTCTACTGAACCCACTTTGCAAAAACTGCTTATGAAGTATTACGCACGCAAATACAACGTGACCATTTTTGCCATTGCAAACAAGAGTAAAAACCAGATCATTTACTAAATAATTAAACAAAAATATATTCTTTAATTTAGTTTTATAAATTAACTCTGTGAAACCTAAATAGCGTTACAATTTTATAATTTTTTCTTATATGGAGGATGAAATGGAATCACTGTATTTAATCGTACCTTTGGGTGTAGCACTATCGCTATTGGCATTTTTATTTTTTGAAAAAAAAGCAATTCAATCAAAAAGGCAGAGCACACTTAAAGGGGATGATGAACAAACCATTGTTGATCTAAATGAAAATCTAAAAAGATACAACACCCTCAATAATGTGTCCTATTTTTTCATCTCCAGTTTTGTCATCTCACTTATACTTGCCATCGTTGGATACAGTCCAGAGTATGGTCTAATTGAAGCATTACTGTACATATTTTTAACTACATTTATTGGTTCAAGTATTATTTTCATACTTAAATTGAACAAAAGTTTACTCACGCAAGTCTTTGCTGCATTTTTATATGGTGTACCCCATATTGCTGCTAGTGCATTTGCGTTTTTAACTCGATATTTATTTTCATAAACAATCTAAACTCATTTTCAAGCTCTTGCTTGCAGATGAGTTTTAAGCATTAAACCTATCTTTATAACTGCATTTTTGGCACAACAGCTCAACAGCAATACTATTTTTAAATCCCTCTATAAGATCTTTCGCACGTTTGTTTTGTAAAACTTCTTTGAGCGTTTGAGCATGTAAATTACCCAGTTCAATCACCCCATCACAATCTAAACAGCACGGCACTACTCGACCATCACTTAAAATAGCAAGTTGCTTACTTCCCCCTTGGCAATAACCATTGGATACTGTCGTATTGCTAAGTGCTGGCCAGATAAAATAGTTATCAAAGTTTAACAATACTTTATTGTCTAAACGTATTGATTTAGTATTATTGCATTGAACTTCATCGAAATGAATATCCGTACCAAAATAATGATTTAACACGCTAAAGACTTCAGAATTAAATTGTTGCTCTGTGTTTTTATCATCTTGATTCCATAATCGAAGATTTATAAAAGAGTTTATGTTATTGTTCACTTTATAAGTGCAAAACTCTAACAGTGGCTGCATGTATTGCTCAAAAGTTTTATCCATCGCATTTTTGTTAAAGCTGTTAAGAGAAAAGTTTACTTGCTTTATGCACTCATGACTTAACGTAGTAAAATGATTTTTTTGTAGATGGTATCCTGTGGTGGTAATCATCGCTTTAAATTTATATTTTTGGACTAGATCTAAATACTTAAACAGATCCGACACAACCAAAGGATCACCCAATACATGCAAGGCGATTATAGGAGTATCGCCTTGAAGTTGCTGTAGAATTTTTTCAAAAAATTCTATCTCCATGGTGTGTGTTGGATTAATTTTAGGGGGACAAAAACTGCAAGACAAGCCACAAATATTGCTAATCTCAATATATACAATATTAAATTTCACTTTTGGAATCTTTTTTAGAACCTTTAGGACATTGCGTACATTGTCCAAAAAGGATAGTTTTAACAACATACAAAACCAACCCCGCAAAGATTCCCACTGCAATTACTTTCTCAACATCTGCAATACCAAAGTACTCTAAAACAATACCTGTTAGAATCACAACTATATAAAAAATCAATTGCTTCGCATCATTAAATACAAAATACATCTATATTTATCCCCTTACAGTACCATGCATAAAGCAAAAAATGGTCCCAAATTAAATACAAAAATCAACAGCTTATACTGTCCCATCAATTTGTAGTGTATCGCATCAAAATCCTGAGGTGCAATTTTAAACCACCTCGTATGAAAATTATATATCCAATGTTTAGCCAAAGTAAATACTGCAAACCAAACAATCAATAAAGTATAATTAAATATACTGCTGTACCCCAACACTTCACATAAAAGTTGCGCATCCATCTTAACCTCCTTAAAACTTTATCTTCGTATACCTAATTGTAGCAAATTTTTAAGCTTAACTTTGTTAAATTATACAAATGGAATATTTACTCATATTTATCGTATTGGTCGCTGTCGTTTGGTTTTTTACAAGAAAAGATATTCAATATGGAAGCCCAGAGGAAAAAAAAGAACAAATACGCATCCACTATACAAAAGAGCTTCAAGAGGCATTGAATTCAATTCAAGACCCAAATAAAAAGCGTCACGTAAAACTGCAAATGCTTAAAAAAATCAATGACGAACTTTCTCGTAATGTTTTTTTTGATCCACACGAAAGCAAAGAACTGTTACAAAAACTCTCCTGTTTATAAAAGAGGAAGATTATCCAAAGAGTTGATCGTTTTTACAAATTGCAAAGGATCAACGTTGACCCCATGAACACGAATACCAAAATGCAAATGGGGACCCGTAATACGTCCTGTTGCCCCTGACAATCCTATAATATCCCCTTTTTTAACTTTTTGCCCCACTTTTACTTTAAACGTATTCAAGTGATAATAACTGCTGTATATCCCCTTACCATGGTCAATAATAATAGACTTCCCCGCATAAAATCGATTCTTTACAAGTTTTACTACACCACTGTTTGCAGCAATAATGGGTGTTCCTATTTTTGCACGAAAATCGGTACCTCCATGATAGCTTTTTACTTTACCATTAAACATTCGTTTTGTTCCAAACACACTGGTAATCTTACTTTTTAGAGGCAATTCAAATCGATTTTGCCAATACAATTTTGGATTGTGATGTTTGTACAAACGTATCGCTTTAGTGTATTCTTTATTTGCACGTTGTTGAGATTTTAGACTTAATTTGACTTTGGATTTGTTCACTTTTAAAAACTCTTTGGGATAATTACCTTGAATAATATTAAAATAAAACCCACTGTGCATTTTTCTCCCATTATAGGTATACGATACATTTACCTTTTGACGTTTTGCAATAGCATGAAAATCAACGGGTATCAATGCATACAACAAAGTATCATCATTGGGATGGGGGTAAAAATCTATCTTTATGTCACTGTAAGAAAGCTTAGCGTTCTTTATGTTTTGCTTTTCCAATAATGCCAAGCCTACCGTACCATTTTTAATACTGTACGTAGCCAAAGTAGCAATGGGTCCTATGGCATAAGCCCCAATAATAAAACTTGCAATCAATAACAATGCACGCATCATAATTTAAACAAATATCCTTGCCCATAAATATTTTCAATCATCTCTTTAGGGAGTTTTTTTCTCAAACCACTAATAAGGTTTCGAATAGAAGTATAATTGTATTTAACCTCTTTTTCACCGCGTAAAAAGTCATGAATCTCTAACGGTTCAAGCACTTGATTGTGCTTTTCTATAAAAAATCCAAATAATTTTGCTTCGCTCTTTTTTAATGCAATAATTTTATCTTTTTGATACAAAATGGAAGTTGTTTTGTCCCATCTGTGCCCATTTTTCAACATCAAAACATTCTTTTGACTTGCATCTGGCCTATCTTCTAGAATACGTTTTTTTGCACTTGATATGACTTCTTCAAGTTCTGCTCGTTCAATTGGTTTAATTAAATAATCCAGCAATTGAAGTTTTACTGCTTTAAGTAATTTTTTTTCATCCGAATGCGCACTTAAAATAATAATAGGGGTTTTCAAATCATTTTTACGTATGGTATGCGCAACTTCAAGTCCATCAATAAGAGGCATAGTGATATCCAATATAACAATATCTGGCGTTTTGTTTCTATACAAATCCAACGCTTCTTCTCCATCTGATGCCTCATACACCACATTAAAGTATTTATGTAAATACATCACATAATTGCTTCGTACATTATCCTCATCTTCTGCGTATAAAACACTATACTTTTTTGTCATCTTCTTCCTTTGTATTTAATTTTAGGGTAAATTTTGCTCCATTGTGGGAATTTACCACTTCAATTTTACCATCAAGTGAACTTTCCATAATCACTTTAGACATATGCAATCCAATACCCGTACCATGCTTATCACCTTTAGTCGTAAAATAGGGTTCAAATATTTTATTTATATAATTCTTGGGAATCCCCCCAGCATTATCTTCTATAGTAATTGAATTATTTATAACTATCGTTATTTTAGGGTTCTTTACATTGTTTTGAACCAATGCATCTTTGGCATTATTCACAATAGTAATCAAAACCTGAACCATTTCCCCCAGATAATTATAATTTTTAAAATCATTATATACTATTTTATCTATATTTATTTCATATTTGCTCAAAGTTGCCTCTAAAATTTTCAAACTTTGATCCATCACTTGCTCGAAGGTAAACTCTTTTTTCATTTTATTGGGTTTAAAATAATCACGAAAATCATCAATAGTATTGGACATGTATTTTGTATGACGTTCTATACTTTGCAACTTTTGATCAATTTGAGAATTAGAAATTTTATGTTGCATCATAATATAATCAATGGTCATCACTATAGAATTGATCTCATTTAAAGGCTGTCTCCATTGATGCGCGATACTGTTAATCATCTCCCCCATGGTTGCAAGTTTTGTCTGATGAAAAAGAATATGATCTTTTTTTCGATTATTTTCAACCTCTTTAGCCACATCAATTTTAAGTTGTTTATTTAACTTTTGTAAAATATACTGCCGATACAACAACATTAATCCAATTATAATGGTTATGATGGATATTTTTAGCATTAATTCTTTATCATAAAATTCAGCATTTTCTACTTTTATCCATTTTCTTTCCATTTGAATAATATCCTCCTGACTTAAAGAGTAGATAATTTCATTTATTGCACGATGCAACAATGGCTGACTGGCATGTACCCCTGCAACATAACGTATAGTCAAATCCTCAAAATTTCCATTTTGTTTCACTTGCTTAAAATAGTTCCGTTGAATACTGTAAGCCATATCATTTGAATAATCTAAAAAACCATAAATTTCACCATTGGTAATTGCACTCATCCCCTCATCGATTGTATTAAAATCAACAATTAGCAATCGTGGATAGATCTCTTGGATAGATTCTTTTATATCTATTTTAGACTTTAATAATCCCAGTTTTTTTTCTCTTGCTTGACCTAAATGAGACAAGTATATTTTATCAAGTCCGGTTGCCAAAACCAGACTATCCTCCAAATACGTATGGCTAATCAAAAAATTTGAGGTATCTTTTTCTATAAGCCCAAAAGCCAAATCACACTTATGAGACTGCAAAGCTTGGATTTTATTTTCATATGAATTGACTTCAATAATATTACTCACAATTTTAAATCTGCTACGCAAAATATTTATTAACTCACTGTTAATCCCAATCAAATCATTTTGGATAATTTTTTCATACGGCATATTGTCTTTTTCAATACAAATATTTACAGTTTTAAGTAAATTATCTACTGAATTCTTCTCCACTGTATTTGTTTTTTTTGTATAAACAAGATCATCATACAAAACTTCACTGGTATCTTTTGTCAATAAAAAATACATATTAATTATTTTATTAATACGATTTCGCTCTATTTTTCCCAAATTACCCATATCTACTTCACTTAATATTTTCAACGTATTGGCTTCGTATAAGTAGTGTTCATAATCATAGTTTTGAGTATTGTATTTGTCTAAAATCACTTTAATGGTTTCATCAATATGATTAAAAGCATATTCCCACCCCTTAAGAGTGGCATGGTAAAAATTTTCCACTCTTTTTGGATTGTTTGTTAATTCTTTTTTGGAGGTAAAAATAATATCCCCATAAAAATCAAATCCATAATCATAAGGTTTAAGTGCATTGTATTGAATATTGTATTTTTCCAATAAATATATTTCATTGGATATGTAACCCGAATAAAGATCCGTTTTTCCATCAATGAGATCCTCTATATCATAAGAAGATTCAAGAAATTGCATTTTACTAGGTGAGGAGTTGTATTTTTTTAACATTGCTAAAATAGGTGAACTGTTTCGTATATTGCTATCAAGCATTATAGTTTTATCATAGATATCTTCAATGCTTTGAATATTGTTGTTTTTTAATGACAAAAGAACCAAAGGAGAGTGTTGAAATATTGCTCCCAAAAGCACAATATCATTACCTGTCATTTTATCGTATACCAACACCGAATCAGAAATTCCAAAAGTGCTGATCCCTTCTAAAACCTCTTGTGTTGTATCTTGATTGTTATTCGCTGTTTTAAGCTCAACATCCAAACCAACATCATCGTAAAAACCTTTCTCTTTTGCCATGTAATATCCAGCAAACTGGAATTGATGTTTCCATTTGAGCTGTAATGATACTTTTTCATTTGCCCATGTAAATGTTGACAACAATACAATAATGGCAATTATAATTTTCATAATAGAACTTTACTTGGATTTTGATTTACTAGGATTCTAACATAGTGATACTTAACATAAAATATTGATATTTTATGGTATATTAACACATTATTTTATTATTCAATTACAATTACATTATAGGGACACCCATGCTCAACCAAGCTTTAGAAATCTTACACCACTATCCTAAACAACTTGAAGAGTTGGTGCAACAAAATATTATCCATTACGAAAATGGAAACTACACTTTAAACAGTAAATACTATATTGGGCAAATACAACTCAATAAAAATGAAGCCAAACTGATTACTTCAAATCAACATCTTAAAATTCCCATTGAATTTGAACAGCTTCAAGGTGCCTATGATGGTGATATTGTCATTGCTAAACGTATCTTTCATCCACGAAATCGATACAAAGCTAAAATCTTGCATGTACTCTCAACCCATGTGCAAAATATTTTAGTCAGCATTGATGATCATAAATACGTCACTATAAAAGACGGTATTGTGCTTAAAGCTACTGTAGACAAACAGTACAAACAAAATGATGTATTGTTAATTGATTCCAAAACACTGAATATTTCAGAGTATTTAGGCAACATCAAAAACCCTAATATTGATGAAAAAATCTCTTTACATCTGTACAATCAATTTTACCGTACAGAGGTTTTTGCATCTACAGATATTGATGGAAAAATCAAAAAAGATGTTCGTGTTGATTTAACGCATCTAGCTTTTTGTACCATTGACCCTATGGGGGCAAAAGATCATGATGATGCTATCTTTTTTGATCAACAAAACAACATCTTGTATGTTGCTATTGCTGATGTGAGTGCTTACGTACAAGAGGGGAGTGATTTAGATATTTATGCAAAAAGACGCGCGACTTCTGTGTACCTTCCAAACAAAGTATTGCCCATGCTTCCTGTTAGCCTTAGCAACAACTTGTGTTCACTCAAGCCTGATGTTGAGCGTTTAGCTTACGTATATGAATTGCACATTGATACTAAAAATTATGGCATAAAAAAAAGCAAACTCTATGAAGCCACCATTCAATCGCAAAAAAAA
>JAYEFX010000071.1:0-2846 GCA_034658775.1 Campylobacterota bacterium | reverse complement strand
CAGATCCTTACGTATAGAGAATTAGCTTCCGAAGTAAATAAAACAGCAAATATGTTTAAAAGCAAATTTGGAATCACCAAAGGTGATCGAGTTGTTATCTACATGCCAATGATTCCAGAAGCGGCTATATCGATGTTGGCTTGTGCTAAAATTGGTGCTATTCATTCGGTTGTGTTTGGTGGATTCTCTGCTGAAGCATTACGCGATAGAATCATTGATGCCCAAGCTAAATTGGTTGTAACAGCGGATGGTGCGTATCGAAAAGGTAAACCGTACATGCTTAAACCTGTGGTGGATACAGCACTTGAAAAAGGGTGTGAGTGCATTCAAAATGTGTGTATTGTTGAGCGAAATGGTGAAGATATTCATTGGGAGGCAGGACGAGATTATTCCTACAATGAGTTGATTAAATCTCAATCTCCAATTTGTGAAGCGACACCTGTTGAAGCAGAAGATCCATTGTTTTTATTGTACACGTCTGGATCTACAGGAAAACCAAAAGGGGTACAACACAGCAGTGCGGGATACATTCTTTGGGCACAAATGACCATGGAGTGGGTATTTGATATTCAAGAAAATGACACCTATTGGTGTACGGCTGATGTTGGTTGGATTACAGGGCATACGTATATAGTATACGGTCCATTAGCAGCAGGTGCTACAACAGTGATGTTTGAAGGTGTTCCAACATTCCCTGATGCTGGACGTTGTTGGCGAATGGTTGAAGAGTTTAAAATTAATCAGTTCTATACGGCACCTACAGCAATTCGATTGTTGCACAAAACTGGAGCGGATGAACCTAGTAAATATGATTTAAGTTCATTACGAATCTTAGGAACGGTTGGTGAGCCTATTGATCCTCCTGCTTGGAAGTGGTATTATGAAGCCGTAGGAAATTCAAACTGTTCGATTGTGGACACCTATTGGCAAACGGAAACGGGTGGACATATTGTTTCTCCACTTCCTGCGGCTACTCCAATTAAACCAGGATGTGCGACGTTCCCATTACCAGGAATCGCTGCAGAGATTATCGAAGAAGATGGAACGCCTACAGAAGTTGGTGAAAAAGGGTTTATGTGTGTGACTAAACCTTGGCCAGCGATGATTCGAAACATCTGGAATGACTCTGAACGATTTAAAAAATCCTATTTTGGAGATTGTAAAAAAGATGGTCAACCTGTGTATTTTACAGGTGATGGTGCAATGATGAGCGAAGATGGGTACATCACTATTACAGGTCGAACGGATGATGTTATCAATGTTTCTGGACATAGAATGGGTACTGCCGAAGTGGAAGCGGCGATTAAAAAACATGCAAATGTTGCTTCTGTAGCGGTTGTTGGTAAACCTCATGAGATCAAAGGTGAGGGAATCTTTGCCTACATTGTTCTAAAATCAGATGAAGGTTTGGGTGATGAGCTTGAAACCATGAAAGAGATTAACGGTATCATTAAAACTGAAATTGGTGCTATTGCACTATGTGATGATATGGCATTTGTTCCAGATTTACCTAAAACTCGATCAGGTAAGATTATGCGAAGAATCTTACGCAGTATTGTAAAAGGTGAAAAAATCACTCAAGATACTTCAACACTTGAAGATCCAAGTATTGTAGGAACCATTGAGGGGATTGTAAACTCTTAATCATTATTTATATTGTCCTCTTTTACTTTATTTGATTTAAAATAAGGTAAAAGAATGACTTAAATCAAAAGATTAGATTTTTACTTCTTTATATTTTTTATTAAAATTTGCTACACTAGCGCATGATTGAATTTAAAAATAAACGTATATTTTTTTCGGGTATTGGTGATCAGGTCAATATTGAAGAACTTAAAAATTATATTCTTAAAAATGATGCCCTTTTTGTTGATACAATTGCAGAGGCTAATTGTATTATTGAAGGAGATCGGACCTTACCAAATATTGCTGATGATATTTATAAAGCAAAACTAAATGGTATAGAGGTAATTGAATTAAATTTTTTAGAAAAACAATTCACACAAGAGTTTCGTTTTGATTCAGTGCTAATGGCCATTAAGCTTTCCAAAGACAATGAGCGTTTATTATCTTTGCTTAAAAACAAATATTTTAGTGATGATATGTTTGTGCAGTTATTGAAGTTTTACGATTGGGGCGGGTTGGATCTGTATGATAATGATGAAAACAGAGATGTTTGTCGACAAATCTCTTTACGTTTTTCAACGCAAAATTTAAGCAATCATAATATTCAATATTCTCCTATTGGAGTGTATTATGCTGCATTGGAAACCAGCAATACCCAACTTTTAGATTTGATGTACACAATGCCAAGTCTAAGTATTAGTTTTAAAAATGCAAAAGAAAATCAGCCTTTAAATTTAAAAGAGGTCGTAGCACTTAATCCCAACAATTCAAAAACCGTACAACGTCAAATTATACATAACCATCAAAAAAGAGAACTTTATCAATTGGCGTGCAATACTAATATTGATGATGCAATTAAACAAGAATTAAAAGCACTTAATGATAATGAAATTTTAAAAGCACTGCTTCAATCGGAAAACTACCTACTGGCAAATCAATCTGAATTGGAGATGATCATGAGCAATGATGTTTTAAAAAAATACTTTTTACAATATCAAAAATTTGATGATACACTATTTGAATTGTTAATGGAAAAAATATCAAGTGATATGGAATGGATTTATTTATCAAAAAACTCAACATTAAGTACACAGATGTTGCAAAAAATAGAAGAACATAATATTCCTAATGCGACCGTTAATGTACTTCGTCATAATCGTGTTGATTCCAACACAGTAAATAAATATTTAACCCTTAGGGATAAAATATTTAATATTGCC
>JAYEFX010000070.1:0-2855 GCA_034658775.1 Campylobacterota bacterium | reverse complement strand
TAGATATTTCTCAAAACCTTGATGTAACTCAAAAAGATGAAAAATCAAATATGATTTTATCGCAACTTATACACAGTTTAGGGATTAGTACTCAAAAATCTCTTGGATTTATGTGCGAAAGTTGAGTAATATTACTTAAAAACAATTATCCAGGATCATTGATATTTAGAATTCAAGGTGATGATTTTGCCGTTGTCTCAAAAGAACATATAGACATAACAGATGATTTTTTTCAAACTGTAGACTTTATACAAGAGAGTGATATTGAGGTCACTCTAAAGCATTATCATCTTAATGGAAGCAATGGAGAATCACAGAAAATTTTAGAAGCAATTACCTCTTGCCTGTGATTTAAAATTAGATGTTTTTTATGGTATAATTCGTGCATATTTTATAAACTAGGAAAACAGATGGAATTAAAATTAGGTCTTCCCAAAGGAAGCTTACAAGAAGCAACATTAGCTATTTTTAAAGATGCAGGATACGATATCAAAGTATCCGGGAGAAACTACTACCCAACGATTGATGATGACGAGATATCGTGTATGCTGATTCGTGCTCAAGAGATGGCGAGATATGTTCAAAGTGGTCAAATAGATTGTGGTTTGACAGGTCTTGATTGGATTAAAGAAAACAGAGCAGATGATATTGTTGAAGTATGTGAGTTGATGTACGCAAAACAAAGTTTCAAGCCTATCAAATGGGTGCTTGCAGTAAAAGAGGATTCACCCTACACTTGTGCAAAAGATTTAGAGGGAAAAACAATCGCTACAGAAGTGGTAAATCTTACGAGTGATTACTTTGCATCACACGATACCAATGTAAATGTGGAATTTTCATGGGGAACAACCGAAGTAAAAGTTCCAGAACTTGCTGATGCAATTGTAGAGATTACAGAAACAGGATCATCGCTTCGAGCAAATAATTTAAAAATAATTGATACGGTACTTGAAACAACGACTCGATTTATTGCCAACAAAGAAGCATGGGAAAATCCTCAAAAAAGAAAAAAAATTGAAAATATCATTATGATGCTTCAATCAGTAATCAATGCAGTGCCAAAAGTGTGTTTAATGATGAACGTACCACAAGATAATCTTGATACAGTTGTGGAGATACTACCAAGTGAAAATCCAACAATTTCACATCTGGCCAAAGGGGATTGGATTGATGTAATGGCTGTTGTAAACCAATCAGATTTACGAGATCTTCTTCCAAAACTAAAAGACAACGGTGCACGCTCAATTGTTGAAATACCGGTTAGTAAGATTATCGACTAAGCTTATATAAACAATTATTATAATTACACACTCTTAAGTATTCAAGGTTTAAATTATTGTTTAAACCTTGAATATGATTCAAAACTAGGGAGCTATGTCCTCTTTATGTAAGAATGCTGCATTGTAATGTAAAAACCCATTATTTTTTAAAAAATCTCACTCAAAAACTAGCTGTTCCTAAATAATTTAAGGATATACTTAAGGATAATATATTCTATTTAGATTAAATAAAAGGATATTTCTGTGATAGAGTTTTTGATTTTATTAATTGTAACAGCTGTATTTTTAGCCTTTATCCGATTTATAAAAGGTCCCTTATTGACCGACAGGGTTGTGGCATTTGATACAATGAATATCATTGCAGTTTCCTTGCTTGTTGTTTTATCCGTTTCTTTTAAAAGTGCTTTGTATCTTGATATCGCATTTGTATTTGCACTTATTGGATTTATAGGTACTATTGTATTTGCACGATTTAATGTTGTTAATACCACAAAGGATGATGATGCTTGATATACTTGGATATACCTTTATCTTTATTGGAGCATTGATTCTAATTTTGGCTTCAATTGGATTGTTACGAATGCCCGATACCATCACACGCATGCACGCTGGAACCAAAGCATCAACTTTGGGAACTTTGTTTGTGATTGCAGGTGCGATATGCTTGGAACCTGCATTATGGTTTAAACTTATTCTTTTGGCACTGTTTATTTTACTGACCAACCCTTTATCTTCCTCTATTCTTGCTCGAAGTACCTATTTTAAAAATGGCTTTTTGAACAAAAGTAATATTGATGAAATGGGAGATCGTTCATGTTAGGTGTGTTAATTCTTTTAACCTTTATTGCGCTTATTGTTTTGGCCTATTTTGTTGTATCTCATAAGGATTTATCGCACAGTGTAATTATGTTTATGAGTTTTGGTTTGGGAAGTACCCTATTGTATTTTATTTTTTCTGCTCCAGATGTTGCTTTGACTGAAGCAGTTATTGGCGGTGGTCTTAGTGGAGTGATATTTTTAGTTGCACTTTTACAAACACAAACAAGGGAACATGAATGAATTTGAAAAAAACCATCCATTTACAAACCATAATTGTATCGCTTCTTATCTCATTTATGATTGTTGTTTTATTGGGAATTGTGCTTAATTTTCAGATCACTTCAAACTCTTTGGGTTTGGAACTTCTAAGCATGAATGCCTCCCAGACACAAAGTGCCAATGCGGTTACCTCAGTTGTAACGTATTTTCGAGGTTTAGATACCTTAGGTGAAGTGACAATTTTATTTTTATCCATATTTGGTATTGGGTTTGGAATACAAAGACTGGATACAAAACACAATATCTTCAGTTACCGAAACAGCTTATTGCAAACGGGAGTCAAAGTGTTGTTTCCATTGATTATATTGTTTGGATTGTACATCATTATTCATGGGCACTTGAGTCCAGGAGGTGGGTTTCAAGGTGGTGTTATCATTGGAAGTGGATTTTTATTGATGTTTATGAACTGCTTGAGATTATAAAAAAAGTAAGTCCTGATACTGTTGTTATACTTGGTGGACCTGAGGTTAGTTATAC
>JAYEFX010000069.1:0-2858 GCA_034658775.1 Campylobacterota bacterium | reverse complement strand
ACTGTGTCAAGTTGGATACAGTAAAAATTTTCTTGTTCCCAAGTTTTACTTGGGAATAGATATGGGAGTTTATCTTATCATTTTAGTTTGGTTGAGGTGATTTACTTTGAGTATGCATCCCCAAGTACAACTTGGGGACGAGCTAACTTGGGGACGAGCTAAAACAACTATTGTGAAATAAAATTTGGATTAAAAATACACTCTGTAGTATGCGCTATTGAACCATAAAATCAATCACACCTTGATATAAAAGCATATCTTCTTTACCTCCAATATTCTAAATAAATACACTGGAGTATAACATCTAAAATGAATTCCGATGGTTTTATACTCAGAAATTTTCCTGCATAAATATTATAGCAATTAAATTTTCTCTATTTGATTTTTCTCTATCTTTTGAAAGTTTTATTTTAGGTAATAATTTTGTATGTAAATTATATGTAGATGAGTCTTTAGAATATTTTGATATTTCTAACAAATTATCTAGACACTATATTATATTTTCTTGAAGTAGCTTCTCTTATGAGTTTTTCATTTATTGGAGCATCCTCCATTTTTTGTCTTTGTTTTTTTGTTAATGTTCTTGGTGGTGTAATACTTACAACTTTACCATCTTTAATTCTTAATGCCATTTGGAAGCTCCTTTTTTAAATTTTACCCATTATACCATAATTTTTTTTTAATGCGCAATTTTTACACATGTGGTTGAATAGGTATAGGGTAGGCAGACTAAAAATATTAGCTACCTTTTAAACCTTGTCTCATTGCTTTAATTACCTTATTATCGGCTTTTGTATTGGTAAACAGTTCAAAAGCAATAACCCCTTGATATAAAAGCATATCTTCCCCATCTTTGAAAGGTAGATTGTATTTTTTTGCTTCTTGTAAAAATGGGGTTATTTTCCCATAAATACAATCCACTGCATAGCGTGAATTTTGGAAAATAGCGTGTAAGAGTTCAAGTGGGGCGGGGGTAGTATCATCTTTGAGTCCTGCACTCGTACAGTTAACAACCAAATCATAAGGTGAGGGTTCAAAGTTTTCCCAAGTATATGTTTGTGCATTTAATGTTTGGAAAAAATCTAAGTTATTGGTGCTTCGATTGAGTACAGTAGTATCAATACCTGCATTTTTAAAAGCAACCGCAATCGCTTTTGAGGTACCACCACTACCAAGAATCAGAGCAGACTTGATCGGTTTAAACTCTTCAATGGCTTTCATAAATCCTGGCGCATCAGTGTTGTAGGCGATCACTTTATTGTTTTCTAAAATGTATGTATTAACCGCTCCAATCTCGCGCGCAAGTCCACGTACTTCGTCTGCATTGTTAAATGCATCAATTTTATGTGGAACAGTTATGTTTGCACCTTGATAATGATTTTGAATAAAAATATTTTTGATCTGTTTGCCATCTTCTAAATAATGTTTGGTGTAGTTTCCGGCATAATGGATGTTGCTAAAACCAGCATTGTGCATCTGCGGTGATTTAGAGTGTTCTACTGGATTTCCAAAGATGGTGAAGTGTTTGACTTTATTTGACATGGTTCCCCTTTAAATGTACGTGATTTTATCTAAAAGTGTTTAATAGCACTATAAAAAATATGATACAATATGATTAACAGGAGTGATTTATGCAAATTAAATACAGTGGACCTCGTCCAGTTATATCTGAACATGGTATCTCATTTAAAGATGGGAAAGAAGATAAATATGTCTATTTGATGATCAGTTTACAAATTTTACAAGCGATTGATCAATCGTTTGATACGACCAAATCATATTCCTACGATCTAAACAATAAAAAGCTTAGCAATGATGAGATGTGCACAATTCTTAGGCATTATGAAAAAGATATTAAACAAATCTCTCTTGATCAAATTAAACACTATAAAATAAAACTTGATGAAGAGGTAGAACACCTTGATAACAGTAGCCACTTAAGTCAAATGGAAAGAAAAACATTTAAAAATAATCTAAATATCATGAAAGAGTATCGTATCCAACGTGCTGTAAATAAAATATATTACATGCACAGCATACAAGATATTGTTTATATTTTAAGACGAGAATCCATCAAAGAACTTGATGCACCCTTTTATGAAAAGTTTTGGCATGTGTTTCAAACCATACAAGGGGAACTTGAAAAAGGGCGCGGATCAGTTCATACCGAGATAAAAATTGAACCTAATGAAGAGGGAAAGTTGATGGTAAAACTGCTTATTAGTGTATAAAAAAACTTAAAACAAAGTATAGTTAATCGTTCCTTATTGAGAAAATAGCCTATTAATATTAGTGAAAATATTGGTATTAAGGCGCTTAGTATATGTTCCATCTCTCCTGCTTATGTTTGGTGTTTAAAATTCTACTTTAGTATAGTCTAAATTTAAACTTTTAGCAACCGCTTCATTGGTACATTTTCCATCATAGGTATTTAATCCATTAAGTAGGTTTATATCTTGTGCTAGTGCATCTTCTAATCCATTGTTCGCAATAGCCAAACCATGTTTGAGTGTATTTGATGTCAATGCTTGTGTGGAGGTTAAAGAAACTGCTCCTGGCATGTTTCCCACACAATAATGTACAATATCATTGACCACATACGTAGGATCATCATGATAGGTTACTTTAGAAGTTTCAAAACAACCCCCTTGATCAATTGCCACATCCACAATCACCGATGCTTTTTTCATAATCAGTAAATCATCTTTAGAGATTAGTTTTGGAGCGGCAAGTCCAGGAATAAGAACTGCCCCAATAACCAAGTCTGCATCTTTAATAGCGTTTAAAAGATTGGCTCGGTTTGAATAAAGTGTCGTTACGCGGGAATCAAAGATATCATCATAATAGGCTAGTCGTTG
>JAYEFX010000068.1:0-2867 GCA_034658775.1 Campylobacterota bacterium | reverse complement strand
TTTTTTTCATATTTCTCAACGTATTGCACGTATTTTTCTTTTTTACACAAGTCAAAAAATTGATTAAAAACCTCTTTATTGTCATGATTTCCAAGAATTAGATGGACGGGTATTTTAAAATCGTCCAGTAGCTTTTTAAGCTCAATATACGATCCCTCTTTGCCGCTGTTTGCCAAATCCCCCGTGATGGTTATAAAACTGGCATCACTGTGGTTTTTTTCAATACTGTGCAGTGCCATCTCCAATCGGTGATTGGTATCCAAGCCAAATCGATTTGGCTTTATGGATAAAAAATGTGTGTCTGTTAGATGTATTATCTTCATCGTTTTATTTTTTCTTATTGATCACTAAACTTAAAATTGCTGATAACGTAATAAACGTAACAATCATAAACGCTACAGCATTAAGTACTGGAGTTGAGCTAAATTTAATTCGTGAATACAGATCCACAGGTAAAGTAGGATCCGATCCTACAAGAAAAATTGTCGTATTGAAATTTGAAAAACTGATCAAAAATGCAACCACAAAAGCCCCAATAATTGCTGGTCGTAAAAAGGGTATGGTTACATACCAAATAGCTTGAAGTCGTGATGCACGTAAACTTAACGCTGCTTCTTCAAGTGTTCGATCAAATTTTTTCAATCTTGCACCTACGAGCAACATCACATACGTCGCTCCAAAAGAAAATTGACCCAAAACAACCAACCAAAAGCTAGGGCGCAACCACTCTATGTCCATGCCAAAACTGTTTTCCATAAAAAGCCCAGCATTGGTTGAAGAGATTAAGATAGAGATTCCTAAAATAACTCCAGGTATAACCAAAGGCGATAAAGCTAGAAAATACAACATGCCTTTAAATCTGAAGTTTTCCTCTTCAAAAAGTAAGGCTGCCATCGTTCCTACTATTGTTGAAAGCAATGCCACAACAAAACCCGTTTGAAAACTTACCAAAATGCTCAACAGCAAATCTTCATCTTTAAACAATCCTAAACGCTCAGATGTATCGGCAAAAAACCAATCCAAAGAGAATCCATTCCAAGGTAAAGCAATAAAGTTAGAATCATTAAAAGCCAAAACGGCAATGGTGATCAAAGGTAATATTAAAAATATATAAAATAAAGCGATATAGACTCGGTACCCTATTTTATACAATGGGGAATTTGGTAAACTACGTATCATGATCCTACCCTTTCAAGTTTTTGTCCAGTTAGTTTAAGTGCCAACCAAATAATTCCAGAGGATAAAAGTAGCAATAAGAAACCAAAGGCTGCCCCTTCATTCCAATTAAATGTTGATAAAAATTCATTGTAGATCTGCTCTGTAAACCACAATGAACTTTTTCCACCTAAAATATTAGGAGCAACATAATCCCCAATAACAATCATAAATACAATAATACCCCCAGAAGCAATTCCAGGCATCGCATAAGGGATAATAATCTGTGTAAAAATTGTCCATTTTGAAGCACCCAAATCACTGGCTGCTTCAATCAAACTATCATCCAAACTCTCCAGAGCAGACATCACAGGAACAATCATAAACAACATCGATACGTACAACAATCCTATGGTCATGGAAAAATCCGTGTACAACATCTCGATGGGTGTATCAATAAGACCAAGTCCGATTAAAAATTGATTGATCACTCCATTATCTCCAAGCAGTATCATCCATCCGTATATGGTTACCAACTCACCTACCCAAATAGGGATCAGCAACAACAGCACCATAAAACTGCTGTATTTTTTAGCCACCACTTTAGTCAAATAAAATGCCACAGGAAAAGTAACAATAAAGGCCAATACCGTCACCGCAATAGAATACACTGCTGTATTTACAAAGGTAAGCCAATAGATCTCTTCTTCAAAAAAAGCCATATAATTAGCAAAAGAGACAACCATATCTCCTGCATCATTTTCATATTTAAATGATGAAATTAGTAGATCAATATGGGGTAAAACTATAAGTAAAACCAACCAAAGTAAAACGGGAACCAATAAAAGGTAAAAGGTCATGTAGGATTTTTTCATCACTTACTCTTTATAGCACTTTAAATCGTCTTGATGGATACCCACATTGATAACGTCACCCTCTTTTAAATCTTCAAACTGTGCATTTTGAGGAAGAGATATCAACACCTCATCATCACTTTGCAAAATGGTTACAGAAAGTTTTGTATTCGCCCCATCAAATAAAATATTTTTTATTTTTATTGCTACTACATCAATATCACTCATGCTATCATCAGGATTTAAGATAAATGCTTCAGGACGTATGTACATTTTTGTTGGCATAAAATCTAAATCTTTTTTTGCAAGTTTCCATCCATGAGTCGTGGTGAGTTCCCCTTTTTCATAACTTTGTATCTCAAAAGGGTTATTATCACCCACAAAACTTGCTACAAAAGCTGTTTTTGGATTCTTATACAAGTTCTGAGGCGTATCAATTTGTTCAAATCGACCTTTATTCATAACAGCAACTTTATCACTCATCACTAATGCTTCAGATTGATCATGCGTAATGTAGATAAATGTAGTACCAATCTCTCGTTGCAACAGTTTTAGCTCCACTTTCATGTGTTCTCGAAGCTTTCTATCCAAAGCTCCAAGAGGTTCATCCAAAAGTAAGATGGAAGGTTTAAGTACCAAAGATCGAGCAATAGCAACACGCTGACGCTGTCCACCCGATAGTTCAGTTACCTTTTTCTTCTCATACCCTTGAAGCCCAACACGATCCAACATCTCTTTTACTCGAGTGCTAATCTCCTCTTTAGGAAGTTTTAATCGTTGCAAACCAAACGCTACATTTTTTTCCACATTCATCATAGGAAAAAGTGCAAGGTTTTGAAACACAATATTAACGGGTCG
>JAYEFX010000067.1:0-2873 GCA_034658775.1 Campylobacterota bacterium | reverse complement strand
CCATTGTGATAATCTCTTTAATTGGTGTTTATTCAGTGGTATTTTTAGGGAAAATACATACCCAATCGCACAACAACAGTCAACAAAATGCAATCAAAACCCAACTCTATACGGCGCATAATATACTCAAAAACCGACAACAAAATGGATTAAATACAACATTGGTACTCAAAGAAGATCAATTGTATTTAGAGGAAAAAATATTTTTGCGTAATGTGTCTAAATTTAGTAACAGTACGCCTATGGAGATCTGTTTAGGCAAAGAGCTGCAGATGTGTCAAAAGATTAATTTACAATGAAAAAAGAAGCTTTTGCGTTATTGACCACTATTGTATTGGTACTTGGCTTTGCTTTGATGAGCGTGTTTATTGTGGAAAATAAAGCGATGAACGTACAATTGGACACCCAACAAATTGGATACACCCAAGCGCAATACCATGTAAAGTTTTGTAAAAAATTGTTACTTGAAAAGATAGAGATTGATCCCAATAAGACTAAAAAAATAGAATTTAAAAATATATCCAATCATAAAATAATAGCGATTATTTATCCTCTTAATGCAACAAAAATAAGAATTGACTTGAGTGTAGAATCGTTGTTGCATAAACATATACGTGTTCATCAAAGTTTTGAAAAAGAGTTTACTCATTAGTTTTTCTGATGAATAAATTCTTAAATACACTCTTTATTTGAACTTAGCTATAATCCTAGCTATGATAAACAGCGAAGTAAACGAACTTTTACAAGAGAAATCTCAACTCCTAACCCTTACGTATTTTGATCTTCAAAAGATGTTTGAAAAAAAATACGGTAAAAACACCGTTGTATTGATGGAGATTGGTACTTTTTTTGAAGTGTATGAGGTCAATAATGACGAAATGCAAGTGGGAAAAGCACGAGAAATTGCTGAACTTTTAAACATTCAACTCACAAGAAAAAATAAAAACATCATTGAAAATTCACCTGAAAATCCTCTTATGGCTGGAGTTCCGGCCATTGCACTAGAAAAACATCTTGCGCGTATTATCAATGAACAAAAATACACCATCGTACTGATTAAGCAAAAAGGACTTCCTCCTAAAGTGTCGCGTTATGTAGATGCTATTATCTCCCCTGGAACCAATTTTGATTTTGTTTTGGATCAGGATGAAAACAACATCACTTCACTGGTTGTAGATATGCATAAAGGCAATTATTTGATGGGTTACAGTGCTATTGATGTGACCACGGGGAAGTGTTATTATAATGAGGTGTACGGTACAAGTGAAGATGGAAGTTTCGCTCTTGATGAAGTGTTCAATTACATGAACATGCACAAAACAAACGAGATAGTTGTGACTTTTGCGGATAAAAACATCGATCAGAAACAGGTCATTGAGTATCTTGAACTCTCACGAAAAACATTTCATGTAAGTGGGTTTAGACCTAAAATTGTGTATCAAAATGAGTTGTTTAAAAATGTGTTTAATATCCACTCTCTTTTAACGGCCATTGAGCATTTGGACATGGAGCGTCAACCACTTGCAACAGAATCACTTGCTGTGTTGATTGATTTTGTTATTGGGCATGATGCAAAAATTATTCAAAAACTTTCGTTTCCAGTTAAACTTGATGTGAGTAAATATATCTATCTAGGGAACAATGCACTGGAACAGCTCAATATCATCGATACCCCGCATAATCCAAGTTTGTTAAAGCTTATCAACAATACAGCTACAGCCATGGGAAAACGACTGCTTAAAGAGCGTTTGACCCATCCGGTGAAAGATTCTAAAGAGTTGCTGCGACGATACTCTTTATCTAAAGATCTGTATGATTATCATGCTCCAATAGAGGGAGAGTTGTCCAATATTTATGATATTGAACGTCTAACGCGTAGGATAAAACTTACTCGATTGCACCCTTTTGAATTGAATTATTTGTACGATTCTTTACTTAGTATCAAAGAAGTAGTCACCTTTATGGAAAACTATAAGTTTTTTACACCACCTTGCAGTAGTGCTGATTTGAGTCTGTTTATTGATTCAATTCATTCTACTTTTGATCTGAGCATCAGTGCACGATACATGCTTAAAGATGTTGAAGACAATATGATTAATGCAGGGGTCAATACCAAAATTGATGAACTTAATGAGGAAAATAAAGAACTCAAAACAAAACTGGAAATTTTTAGAGAGCATATTTTAGATTTATTGAGTGCCAAGGATTCTAATTTTGTACAAATTAATCGTTTGGATAAAGAGGGGTTTTTTATTGCATTGACCAAAAACAGATACAATCTTATCAAAGAGGAGTTGCTTAACTCACATTTGATTATTGACGATGAGTTGTATCTGTTTAAAGATTTTAACATAAAAGTGCAAACGAATTCTGTGAAAATTACCAATAAACTTACGGCTTCAATTTCAGATCAATACGTGCATAACTTGCGTAAAATTATTGAGCTTAATAAACTTGTTTTTAAAGAAAAAGTCAGTGAATTTGAAAAAAAGTTTGCCTCTTTACTTGAAGAATTGGTATTGTTTATTGCCGAAATTGATGTGACCGTATCCAATATCAAAACCTCTAAAAAATACAATTATGTTTGCCCTAAAATCATCACAACCAAAGATGATGTAAACTTTATAGAAGCCATAGAGTTGCGTCATCCTATCATTGAATCCAATGAAGAGCAGGGTGTCTATGTACCTAATGATATTATTTTAGGAGATTTGTCCCTTGCAGGTAAAGAGCATCAAAATAATGTGATTGTAAAAAATTCCAACCCTGTGAATTTTTTTGACAATAAGATGCATGGAGTACTGCTGTACGGGATCAACAGCAGTGGAAAATCATCGCTTATGAAATCATTGGGAATATCGGTTGTTTTAGCG
>JAYEFX010000066.1:0-2877 GCA_034658775.1 Campylobacterota bacterium | reverse complement strand
ATACGATTAAAGTCTTTACCCTCAAGTAAAACTTGATTGGCAATACCGTACATAATTTTAGGCTCTCGGTATCCTCCACTTGGCAAACAAAATATATTGCTAGGTTCCTCTTGTGGACGAACAAGAATATCGTATTTTTCAATGCCATATTGAGAAAATCCATCATCTAAAAATACCAATTTTGCACCCAGTTCTTTTGCTTTTACAATACCCTCTTCTCTTTTTTGGGATACTATCACAATAGCATTGGGTAAAGACAAAGCCAAAAGCATCGCTTCATCACCACTTTGTTGTACATTGGTTAAGATTTTGCCTTTATTGCTAACTGCAATTAAACCTTTGGATTGTCTTCCATAACCACGTAAAACAACTGCAACATTTTTTTTATCTTTTGCAAGTGCAATGGTTACAGGTGTTTTTCCTGTACCACCAACCAACAAATTTCCAATACCAATCACCGGTATTCCAAAGTATTTTTTCTTAGCCAAAATACGTTTAGTCGAAACAATTAAACAGTATAGAAGCGTTAAAGGTAAAAGTAGTGCTGAGATAAGTTGTTGCAAAGGGGTTGGAAAAAAAAGATATTCCTCAACCCATGGGATTAAATTTTTTTTAAACAACTAGACTATATCCACTCTTTTGCAATAGCGATAACTTTATCACACACATAATTCACATCATCATCACTAAGACCTGGGTACATAGGCAAGGACAAGATTTGTTGGTAAGATGTCAAAGCATTTGGAAATGTCGTGATTTTTATACCGTATTTATTTTTATAATAACTCAAAAGATGTAAAGGGATAAAATTAAGTCCCGTAGATATACCCTCTTCTTTAAGTGCCCGTGCAAAAGCATCTCTGTTTCGAGAAATTTTAATAATGTATTGCGTAAAAATATGCTCATCGGTATGATTGGGTACAACAATATGTTTAACACCCATCAATTTTTCCTCATACATCTTTGCAATCTCTTTTCGACGTTTGATAAATTTATTTGTTTTTTGTAACTGCGCTAAAGAAAATCCTGCTTCAAGTTCACTTACATCAAACTTAAATCCAATATCAACAACATCATAAATATACGCTAAATTTCCATAATCATCATACGTCGTAGTGATTGCATGCGTACGCAAAAGTCGTGCACGAGTAGCAAGCTGTTCATCATTTGTAACGATCACTCCAGTATTGGATACCGAACTTCGTCCATTGGACGGATTCATTGAAAATACGGTCATATCTGCATTTAATGAACCAATAGGATCATCTTTGTACGTTACACCCAAAGCATTCGTTGCATCTTCTACAAGAATGATGCCGTGCTTTTTTGTAATCTCATACAATTTATCCAAATCAGGTGTTTGCCCTGCAATAAAACTAACAATCGCACCACGCAGCTTCTTTGAATTGTTTTGCTCTAAATACTTATCAAATTTATCCAGATCAATATTCATATCATCCATATTAATATCCACAAAAATAGGTTCAGCATCAAAATGCCGTACCACTTCAGGAATATTTGGGAAAGTATTAACACTCATCAAAATTTTATCACCACGCTTCAGATCCATAGCACTCATAGCAAGATAAAGTGCTGCTGTACCATTAGACGTAGCAATTGCATGATCCGCACCTACAAAATTAGCAATATTTTCTTCAAATTCATCAACTTTTGATTCTTTTTTTAATTCAAAAACCTCATCAACTTGGTCAATCTCTTCAGCCCCTATTGATGGTCTATAAAATGGTATTTCTCTCATTATTCACTCCAGTTTATTTGTGCTATGGTTGGTAATTTACCTTTAAAGGCATTGGCTTTTACTCTGTAATTTAACATATCAATCAATTGTGCATCTGCACCATTGGATACAAGCTCATCTTTTGATTTACCCTGGTCAATAAGTTGTTTTAACATCTCATCCATTGTGGCATAACTGTACCCCAGTTCCTCTTCATCACTTTGCCCACTCCACAAATCAGCACTTGGCTGTTTAGTAATAATAGCATCCGTAACACCAATATGTCGTGCAAACTCAAAAGCATCACTTTTGTACAGTTGACCTATTGGGTTAATAGCACATGCCGTATCTCCAAACAGTGTCCCGTATCCAAGAAGTATTTCACTTTTATTACTTGTACCTACAACCAGTGCTGATTCACGAGCAGAGATATCGTACAATACACTCATACGCATACGCGCTGAAAAATTACCAATTCTAAGTTTATCTTGATCCATTTTTGATTCATACCCTTGAACCATAGGGGCGATCTCAACCACTTCATACTTTATGTCAAACTTTTCACACAGCTCTTTAGCGTCATAAATGCTCGCATCACTAGAGTAGTGCGAAGGCATAAATACCCCCGACATATTATCTCCAAATGCCTCTTTACAAAGTACGGCTACAATAGCTGAATCCAATCCACCACTAATACCTACAACTACTTTATTCAAACCTATTTTGTGTACTTCATCTTGTAAAAATTTTACTAACTGTTTTTGAATATTTTCCCAATTCATTATCAACCTTATGTTTATAATTATTATGTGTATCATACTATTATAAATAATCTTTAGATACAATATAATATGAATACAATTATTGAGTTATTTAAACAGATCACTGCAATTCCTCGTTGCAGCAAGAATCATCAACCCTTTATCCAGTTTATGCAAGAATTTTCTCAAACGCATGGTTATGTGTGCAAAACAGATAAAGTGCATAATATTTTATGCGTCAAAGCCAACTCTCAAAGTACACTATGTTTGCAATCGCATTATGATATTGTGTGTTTAGAAGAGGACAAAATTCCCAAAATCATCGAACAAGATGGTTACCTCAAAGCTAAAGGTTCTACCTTAGGTGCAGATAATGGC
>JAYEFX010000065.1:0-2885 GCA_034658775.1 Campylobacterota bacterium | reverse complement strand
GAGTTCTTGTAATTTAAGAGCGCCCTCCAAGTTGGCATTGCACCCTTTCTCATAGCTAGTACCTGCATGTGCTGCACGTCCAGCGATGGTGATGGTATAGGTTCCTGCACCTTTACGTCCTGTTACAACTTCGAGATTTTGACCTGCTGCTTCAAAAACAAAACAATAATCATAGTTTTTAGCAAGCTCTAAAGTGACAAATTTACTATCGTCACTTCCTGTTTCTTCATCTGAAACCAATAAAAAGTCAATATTGTGAAGTTTCCCATTTTGTTTATGTACCTCTTTTAAAGCTTCAAGAGCAACAATATTGCCCCCTTTCATATCACAAACACCTGGTCCATAAACCCATTGTTCATCTTGTGTAAAGGTTTCAAAAGTACCTTGAGAAAATACTGTATCGTTGTGTCCTAAGAGTAAAATTTTTGCCCCATCGGTTTTAGTAGTAGTAAAAAGCTGATGATTACCTATAAGATCTCGCTCATAAGTGGTGGTTTCAAACCCAATGGCCTCAAGCCATTCTTGCATCTGTGCGCCAACCGCATCAACACCTTGCTTATTTTTAGTGTATGAGTTGATACTGCAAATTTTTTCTAAATCTTTTAGATAATCCATCTTAACTACTTTTTATTTCCACGAGTATGACCCTCGATGATAAATCGAAGAGCATTTAAGCGAATAAATCCTTCAGCATCTTTTTGATTGTACACGTCATCCGCTTCAAATGTAGAGTGCGCTTCGGAGAATAGTGATTTAGGTGAAGTTCTCCCTACCACGATAACATTTCCTTTGTACAATTTAAGTCGTACAGTACCTTCAACAAACTTTTGAGTAGTATCAATAGCTGCTTGCATCATCTCTCGCTCTGGTGAAAACCAAAAACCGTTGTAGATGAGTTGTGCATATTTTGCAATCATTCCATCTTTCATGTGGGCTTCTTCTCGATCTAAACAGATTGATTCAATAGCTCGATGAGCTTTGAGCATGATGGTTCCACCTGGAGTTTCATAACAACCACGTGCTTTCATCCCTACATATCTGTTCTCTACAATGTCAATTCGTCCAATACCGTGTTTGTTCCCATATTCGTTTAGTGTACGTAAAATTGTAGCAGGGCTTAACTCTTTTTCATTGATAGAAATTGGATCACCATTTTTGTATCCTATGGTGATGTATTCAGCTTCATCTGGAGCATCTTCAGGAGAGTTTGACCATAGCCACATTGACTCTTCAGGTTGGGCATTTGGATCTTCTAAATGCAACCCCTCGTATGAGATGTGCAGTAAATTTGCATCCATAGAGTAGGGGCTGACTGTTGGATTTCCATCTTCATCGATGTGTTTTTGATCGATGTTAATACCATGATCTTTAGCGTAAGCTAGAAGTTTTTCTCGTGAATTTAGATCCCATTCTCTCCATGGCGCAATAACCGTGATATCAGGATTGAGACCTAAATATCCAAGTTCAAACCGCACTTGATCGTTTCCTTTTCCTGTAGCACCATGAGATACTGCATCAGCACCCATTTTAGTTGCAATTTCAATCTGTTTTTTTGCAATCAATGGACGTGCAATAGACGTACCTAATAAATATTCACCCTCGTAAATAGCATTGGCTCGAAACATTGGGAAAACGTAATCTTTTACAAACTCTTCTTGAATATCTAAAATGAAAATATTTTCTGGTTTGATCCCATTGTCTAAGGCTTTTTGTCGAGCTGGTTCCACCTCTTCCCCTTGACCTAAATCTGCTGTAAAGGTGATAACTTCTGCATTGTATTCATCTTGCAACCATTTTAAAATAATGCTGGTATCCAATCCACCACTGTATGCTAATACAACTTTTTTAACTTCTTTTTGTGCCATTGTCACTCCATAATAGAAATTTATAGCAAATAAATCAAAATCTTAAGTTACTATTTTAGTACACAACGGTTGATTTATTTGATAATATATAATAGGCTATATTTTATCTAAAAATAGCTATAATCTTGGTTATGAGAATAGATAAATTTTTAAATGCGGTAAATATTACCAAGAGACGTTCTGTAGCTGAAGATATGCTAGCGCATAAAGTTGTGTTTATCAATGGTATGGCAGTTAAAAAAGCCAAAGAGGTAAAGATTGGAGATACTATTGAAGTAAAATATTTGGAGTATACCGATAGCTTTAAAGTACTTCAAATACCTGCAACTAAATCAACACCAAAAAGCAAACAAAGCGAATATGTCACGCAAACTGGAGGGAAAAATGTTTAATAAAGATAAAATGAAATTTGATGATATATTTGAAAACCGCTTAGCCAAAGAAGAGGTGCGGAAATATTTGATTGAGCTTTATGAAAAAGGTGAAACTGCCGAACAAATTGCAGCAGCAGCATCAGCAATGCGAGAACATCTAATTCCATTGAATGTACCGTACGGTTTAAAAGAAGAGCTGATCGATAACTGTGGAACGGGTGGGGATAAAAGCAACAGTTTTAATATCTCCACAACCGTATCAATTCTATTAGCAGCGTGTGGATCTAAAGTAGCTAAACATGGGAACAGAAGTATTACGAGCAATTCAGGATCAGCAGACATGCTTGAAGCACTTGGAATTAATCTTGCACTAACCTTGCCCAAGCAAATAAAGATGCTCGAAGAGACAGGTTTTGTTTTTATGTTTGCCATTAATCATCATCCTGCTATGAAATTTATTATGCCAATACGAAAAAGTATTGATCATCGAACAATATTTAATATTTTAGGACCACTGAGTAATCCAGCTACTGTGCATAAACAGCTTATTGGAGTGTTTTCAAAAGAATACATCCCTAAAATTGCAAAAGCGTTGACACTGTTGCGTGCAAAACGTGCAATGGTAGTCAGTAGTGAAGATGGAATG
>JAYEFX010000064.1:0-2888 GCA_034658775.1 Campylobacterota bacterium | reverse complement strand
ACATTGTCTTTCCTTTTATCAATAATTCGTACTGCTTTACCCACACTACGTTCAATACTTCGTGGTTGGACCAGTACAACATTTGCATTGATATAAAGATTGTTCAATAAAGCACTTTGAATTGTTTTTTTAATAATCGACATCTCACCCAAAGAGTCACTCATAATATCATCACTCACCTCGACATGAATCTCCAATTTATCCAAATGACCTTTTTTATCCACAATAATTTGATAATTCAGTGTCACCCCTTCAGTATTGGCAATAACATGCTCAATTTGAGAAGGGTAGACATTTACCCCACTAATAATAAGCATATCATCTGCACGACCTACAATTGATTCCATTCGAAGCATGGTTCTTCCACATTTACACGGCTCTTTGGTAATGGATGTAATATCCCCCGTTCGATAACGAAGCAGTGGCAAGGCTTGTTTGGTCAACGAAGTGATCACCAGTTCACCTTGTTGCCCATCAGGTTTTGCCTCCCCTGTTTTTGAATCGATAATCTCAAATAAAAAATGATCTTCAAACACATGCAACAGATCAGATTCTTTACAGCTGCACGCCACTCCTGGGCCAATTATTTCACTTAGACCATACACCTCATGATAATCAATTCCCCATGCTTTTTTAACCTCTTGCTTAAGCCCCTTACTCGTTGGCTCAGCTCCAAAAATACCTGCTTTGAGTTTATAATCGTTAAGGTAATTTGTTCCTGCTTTTTTGGCAACTTCAGCCATGTGAAGTGAAAAGGTCGGAGTTGCAGCTAAAATTGTTGCACCAAAATCTTTCATCAACATCAATTGTCGATCGGTCATTCCCCCACTAGCAGGAATAATTGTTGCACCTATTTTCTCAGCTCCATTGTGAAATCCTAAACCACCTGTAAATAAGCCATAACCATAACCATTGTGCACCACATCAGCAGCACTTCCACCTGCCATGGTAAACACTCGTGCCATCACCTCATCCCAGACATCCATATCTGCTTTAGTGTAGCCCACAACAGTTGGCTTTCCTGTCGTTCCACTAGAACTGTGCACACGTACAACTTCGCTCATAGGAACGGTAAAGAGTCCAAAAGGGTAGTGAGCCCGTAGATCTTTCTTTGTTGTAAAAGGCAATTTTCGTACATCTTCTAAAGAAGTAATGTTTTCTGGTTTTAAACTCATTTGTTTAAATTTTTGAGTATAAAATGGTGTAAGTGAAAATACTCTGTTTACCGTATCTTGTAATCGACTAAGTTGCAGGGCTTCAATATCTTCTCTACGGGCGGTTTCTATTTCATTGTATACCATGTTTTAACCTTTCATCTCATTCATTGCAAAATCTAAAATCTCCAGATTCTGTGCTGCAACTTTTGCATTCATTTGTGTAATGGCTGCTTTAACCTCATCAACACTAAAAGGGAAACTCTCGACACTAGCGAGTGCAACACCCAACATGTAGACGTTTAATCCTTGAATAGGGAACTCTTTATTGATTGCTTTTTTATTTGCATCAACTCGAGCTAGAGTAAAAGGGATTTTAGGATAGTTTGCTTGTGCATTGGTTACCATGATTCCATCCGCTCTTAAAAACTCAATGTTTCGTAAACTTTCATTTGAATCAAGCCCAATAATAAGATTGGCTTGATTTTTATCAATAACGGGATTGGTAAAATCTCCAATTTTAATATCACAAGAAACAGCGCCACCACGTTGACTCATACCATGATTTTCAGTACCTAAAAATGGGATATCACGATTACCTGCACAGATTGCAAGAACTTTCACCAAAAACACCACACCTTGACCGCCAAAACCTGCGATTACAACTTGATATTTCATCTATTGCCCCTTTTTAATATAATTATCATCTTGTATAAATGCATCCGTAGGACAAACAACATCCAAACAACCCGCACACCCAGCACATAAGAAGGGATCTATCTCAATCTTTCCATCTTCATTGTATGCCATTGGCGGACATTTGTATACCGTAGTACATTGATCACACGCCACACACAACTCAGGATCGACTTGAGCAAAGATTCCTGGTACAAAATCGGGTGCTCGTTCAGCATCCAAAATACAAAATTCTCGTACCACTACCACCGTAGGACCCGTCTCATTTTTCTCATAAGCGGTTTTAACCGTTTTCATAAAATCAATGTTATCTTGCATCTCATAGCTGTAATGATGCTCCATACATTCAACGCCCATCCCCTCAACAATTTTTTTAATATCCATGGGTTGATGAAATCGTGCAGGCGTGGTTTGTCGTCCTGTCATAGCGATGGTTGAATTATCTAAAATAACCAATACAAATTTATGCCCTTGATAAATAGCATTTAAAAGAGGTGGAATACCTGAGTGAAAGAAGGTACCATCACCAATGGTAGCCACAACTTGTTTATCAGGATCGGCCAAAGAGAAACCACTGGCCATAGATACCGATGCTCCCATGCATAAAATAGTATCTATTGCTCCTTGAGCTAATGCTAAGGTATAACATCCAATATCCGATGGATAAATAGACTTTTTCTTTTTAAATACTTTCATAATAGAATAATAAATATCACGATGAGGACACCCTGGACACAAGGCAGGAGGTCTAGCAGGTACATCAAAACCTAAATCAATTTTAGGTACTTCATAGATATTAACGCCACCATAAAATTCGATTTTTTGTAAGGCTTTAAGAATCTCTGTTTTACTCATCTCATCTATTTTATGCGTTGTATTGGTATTTTTTCCGTACACTTTAGGGTGCGCTATTTGCTCCTCTATACAAGGGTAAGGCTCTTCAACCACCAAGATTTTATCGTAATCTTTAAATTGCTCTTTAATTTTTTCAAACGGAAGTGGGTATGGCATCACTACTTTTACAATATCGGCTTCAAG